>WRKF01000123.1 GCA_009778165.1 Defluviitaleaceae bacterium | reverse complement strand
AATGTTGCGGAGGGAGCAGTTGGCCGTAGGAGCGGCCATAATGTTGCGGAGGGAGCAGTTGGCCGTAGGAGCGGCCATAATGTTGCGGAGGGAGCAGCGTTAATGTTTTGTAGCCAAAGGCTTAAAGTTGATGATATTTTCAGGATAAAAAACTAATAGTATTTTTGGGGTTTTAGGGGTTTTCCCTAACAAGCTTGTGCGTGGATTTCCACGTGCCTTGCTTACCACGACAGCAGAACGGTATCGTATACCATTTCTTTAAGAAATTTATGTAAAAAATATGCAAAAAAATACTTATAGTTGTTATTGAAATATTAGCTTAAAATTTAAAAATCCTTCCCTATAACACAGGGAAGGATTTTTAATTTTTTTTGTCGCTATGGATAACTTTTCCAACTATCCAAAGATTGTCGTACTCGTCTATTTTCTTTATGTCATATTTAGAATTATAAGATTTAAAGCCGTCTTTTGTTTTCACCTTGCAAAAACCCTCTCCGTTTAATACAAAAACACACACCTCGCCAAATTCCACATCTGGCTGAGATTGAATATATGCGATAGATTTGTCGGGAATGTTTGGCTCCATACTATCTCCTTTTATCCTCACAGCAAAATTTACATTTGCGGGCACTTCTTCGCCAACGTAAATATATTCAAACTCACCTTCTCCCGCATATGTTCCTTTGCCAGCCGAAGCATAGTTGTTGAATAATTTTATTTTGCGAAGGTCGGTAGGGTCTGAAGAATGCGTATTAGATAAACCTAGCAAGTAGTCGGAAGATACTTGCAAAAATAACGATAATCTAATTATTATCTCGTAAAGTGGCTTAGTTTTTCCAGTTTCGTAAGTTTGAAAAACAACTGGATGAATGCCGATTCCCTCGGCAACTTGTTTTTGAGTAAGTTTTTTTAGTTTGCGTATTTCTTTTAATCTTTTGGGGAAATCGCTCATATTAGCACCTCCTGGGGTGAAAAAATTTTTTTAAAATATTATTGACACAGGTATTTAGTTTATGTTAAACTATAAAAAACAATTAATTTATTTATTTTAAGTTTCGATGTTATCTATACCTATTTTTCCGTGTATTTTTTCAAAATCTCGGATTCTACTAACTATCAAATGCTCAATTTCACCATTTGCTGAGCGATTATTATATTTTGCTATATGCTTTAATTTTTCTATCAAGTCCGGGAAAATCCTCACAGGAAAATAAACTTTTTTAATTTCTTTGGCCGACAAAAATAAAACCTCCTTTCTTAATATTTAATATATATATCAATAAATATACTATCATTTATAAAAATGATTTGATAGTGCATTATAAGCATTTTGATAATAATTTATTATCAAAATATTATCAAATTGCGAGTATCTTTTTACCAAAAAATAATATGCCTTTGCGGCACAAACGCATCGTTATGGGTGGGATGGTATGAAATATAACATATTGAATGATTTTAGGCGATATTTGAACAACAAATACAATAAAAACACGGCAGATACCTATTATTTTGCAGTGGATAAAATTTTAAAAAATCATCAATTCGGCGACCTTTCCGAAGTGAATTTTGGTAGCCTCGGCATCGATAAAATAAAGGGCAATAAAAACGAATTTTCCGCTATAAAAAACGGTTTAAAAAATCTGAACAAATTTTCAAGTGATTTCAAAATTCCGAAAGACGATTTTTTTAAGGAAATTAGCAAAAAAAAGCGTAATTTTATTAAAAGCAAGGGCAAGGAAATCAATTTAGATAAAACACGGCGCAAGATAAATGCTACCAAAAACGATAAATACAAATTGGCATTTAGGCTTGCTATGGTCTCGGGTCTTAGGGTGTCCGAATTGTCCCAGCTGAGCAAAAAGGATTTAAAAATCGATAGCGATGCAAACAAAATAGATGTTTTCATAGAGAGGGGCAAGGGCGGAAAAAAAGGAAACGTATTAAGTATGGAAGACCCCTATTTATGCCAAAAGTTAAGCGGATATATAGAAAAATTAAACAACGGCGATAAAATTTTTCCCGCAAAACAAAGCCTTAAAAACAAAGCTAAATCGCTAGGCATAGAAATGCACGATTTAAGACGCATTTTCGCAATTACTTATAGAAAAAACCTTATGAATGAGGGCGTTGGTATATTGCAAGCAAACGAAGCGACTCAGAATGCTTTAAGGCATACAAGGTTTTCTACTACAAAGAGGTATTTATTCAATAAAAAACTTAGATTTAAAAGGTAAAGGAGGTTTTTACCCTTGAGGAACAACAATGTAAATGTCCTTATAGAAAAAGTCGTGGGCGGATTCTTCAGAATTATATTTTTAGGTTTATTTTATGGGATATATAAGTTAAAAAATAGGGTTAATTTTATAATTTTTTTAGTTGTGTCTTTGGCGGCCGTTAGTCTTTGGCTAAATTTCGATAGTTATTCATCGCCATATCATTATGATATAAGCGTTTGGATGGTAGCTTTGTTGCCCATTTTCTATGTATATGTTTTGGGGATAATGCGAATTTCAAGCATAAATTTTTACAATATCAAGTTTGAAGCAATTAATTTCATAGATAGGAACAGAAGAAGAAGGAGATATCCTTTATTTATTCAGAGAAAAAAAGAAGGCATCGGGACTAAGTATATCTTTAAGTCTTTAATTCCAATAAGAGATTGGGAGACATACAAACACAGGGTAGAGACGGCATTAGATGGCGAAATAATTAATATTTCGGAGGGAAAAACAAAAAAACTTATTGAAATATCGATGATTTCTAGTAGATTTAAACTCGAAACCTCTATAAAATGGGAAAACAAACTTTTGAACCCCAAAGAAAGCGTTTATGTCGTTGGGAAATCTAAGGTGGGCGAAATATGTTTTGATATAAACAAAAACCCTCACATTTTGATTGCAGGAACTACTGGCTCGGGAAAATCTGTTATCCTCATATGCTTATTATGGCAAGCGGTACTCAAAAACTGCTTAATATATATGTTTGATTTTAAGGGTGGCGTTATGTTCTCTAAAATATATGAGCAGTTTGGAGAGGTTGTTACAGAGCGTTCGCACGCAATACAAGTATTTGAGTCGCTTGTAGAGGAAAATGCAAAAAGATTAAAGTTGTTTAGAGATTTAGAGGTAGAAAATATAGGCGAATATAACGCTAAAGCCAAAGATAATTTGGGGCGGATATGCGTATTTTGCGATGAAATAGCTGAAATGCTAGATGCAAAAGGGGCTACCAAAGAAGAGAAAGAGCAAATGGATACTATAAAGGGCTTGGTTTCTACTCTTGCAAGGCTTTCAAGAGCCACAGGCATAAATTTATTTATGGGAACTCAGCGACCAGATGCCAATATTATTAATGGCCAAATAAAAAATAATCTAGATGTTAGACTTTGCGGAAGATTCTCGGATAAAACCGCATCTATAATAGTCTTGGGCAATACGTACGCTACAAAACTTGATAATATCCCTGGCAGATTTATATACCAACTTGGCAACAACACCTCTCAATTTCAAGCTTATTTCTTTGAAAAGGCTATGATTAAAAACAAAGAAGAAATAGGGTATAACCCTGGCTATATGATTACTAAGAAAAAAAGTGATTCCGCAGCACAAAACAAAAATCACCTCGTAACGGAAACTGAAAGCAAAACCTTTGAAAAAGGCTCAACGCAGGATATTGCGGCAATCAATTTTGATAATTTTGATTTTGAATAGGGAGGTTCATTTATGAGAAATCTTGACAAATTGGACAAAACAACCTTAATCATCGCGGGCTGGCTATTCTATATAATTGGCATATTTCTTACTTTAATTTTTAGCTCTTGTGTAAGCAACAGCGAACCCCAAAACCTAACCCAAGCCATAGTCCACCGCATAATAGACGGCGATACCATAGACATTGTGATGCTCGATGGCGAAATTGAACGAATACGTTTTATTGGCATAGACGCACCAGAGCGAGGAGAGGTTGGTTTTGACGAAGCCACGGACTTTGTAGTCCAAAGTCTGCCCATCGGCAGCACAGTCTACCTCGAAGCCCAGGGCAACGATAGAGACAGATGGGGGCGATTGCGGCGTGTGGTTTGGTTTACGGTCGACGGTGGGCTGGTTAATCTTAATCAGTTGCTTTTGACGGAGGGCTTGGTGGTTGAGATGATAGTTAATTAAAAAATTTTTTAAAGGAGTGATAAAAATGGTTACGACAAGCTCTATGATGGAAGAAATACTAGAATTAAAAATTAAGATTGTGTTAGCGTGTGAAAATCCAGTTGTTAAGTCTGCGAAATCTCTTGAGGATGTGCAGGATATGCTTGAATACGTTTTGCAATACAAAAATGACTTAGACAAAAGTCATAAAGTTTTTGCAAGCCTAGCCAGAACCCTTTATACGGAATTTTTTAAAATTGCAAATTATAGTAGTGCCGATGGCGAGAAAATAGAAGAAATCAGAGGGATTATAGAAAACCTCGATTTTTTTGCTAAACTTCCGTTGTCGGCCGACGGTGGGGCGGTTAATAATAATCAGGTTTTGCTGGGCACGATGGGCGAGATGTCTAAAAAGAAAGCTAATCTATGCTAAATGCGGAAAACAGCGTTTTCGTTGAATTGATTATGTTTGTGATAGGGGCTTTTGGCTTGGTGGCGTATCCGCCGCAAATTGTACAGCTGTATAAAACCAAACAATCCCAGGACATAAACGTCTGGTCTTGGGTGGTTTGGTCTGCAACTTACGTAATATTTGCCGCATATTCGTTTGTTTTTACCAGCTCGTGGGTGCTATTCCTACTGAATTTGATTGAGTTTGTTTTATGCTCGTGGGTTGTTGCACTGGTATTAAAATACAAAAATCTAAAGAGTCTAAAGCATAAGGAGAAGCTTATGAACGAAATTTCAAAAAAGAGGAGTGATGAATATGGTTACAACCAGCTTTATAAAGGGAAAAATAGTGGAATTGCAAACGAAAATTGCGGCCGCAAGTGAAAATCCATTTGTTAATACGGTGGGGTGTGTAGATACAGCAGGATATATGAGTGATGAAGTGGAATTGCAAACGAAAATTGCGGCCGCAAGTGAAAATCCATTTGTTAATACGGTGGGGTGTGTAGATACAGCAGGATATATGAGTGATGAGGATTTGCTAGAATGCCTTGAATACGCTTTGCAACACAAAAACGACATAGATGAGGGATACAAGGTTTTTGCAATCTTAACTAGAACCCTTTACGAGGATTTTCTCAAGATTGCAAATGACGATATTGCCGATGGCGAAAAGATAATAGAAATCGGAGAAATTATACAAAACCTAAACTTCTACGAGGCAGCCAAAAAGGCAGCTAGTACCCAAAAGAAGTCAGACCCTGGGGAATTCTTTGATTTACCCAGGGGGTGGTTTGGTCTATAACTTACGTAATTCAAAAATCTAAAGCATAAATCTAAAGAGTCTAAAGCATAGGAGGTAGTAATGAAAAAATACGATGATGCAACCGAGGAACGCATTCGAGCGATGGAAACAAACGCAGAAAACCTAGTTAGTATCGATGATAAGGTATATTTTGAAAAGCAAGCAATCGCAAAGCTATTAGTAGCCATTATGAGCGAATCGACCTCGGAGGCAGACTGGAACAAACGCTGCGACGAAGCAAAAGCCGCCAATGGCGGCGATTACCCCAGTGAGTGGTATTCGGCTATTATAGAAAGCGGGCTGATGGAGTCGATGTTGAAGAAATGGCAGTAAGGAGGTTGGCTTTTGGCAAAAAATAAAAAAAATAAAATTCCGAAACCTAAGCCTAGTAAAGAAGAAATAAAACAAAAAAACGAAGAGAAAGCAAAAGCTAAAAAACTCAAAAAGGCTTCGGAAAAAGAAATGAAACATTACAAGAAGAATAACGAGGAATACCAGCTTAAAGGGGAAACGACGAGGGTTTTGGCAAGGATTGGATTTTGGGTTGTTTTGGGTTTTGTGTTTATCAGGGGTCTTGTGGTTATTCTAAGTCCGACGGAAATAACTGAGTTAGAGCGGATTATAGCTGATTTTAGAACGGAACACGTCAACATACAAAATGACAACGAATTATTTAGTTTTGCCGAACAATTTGCACGAAATTTCTTTACGCATAATGGGGATGCGATGGAATTTCGCGACAGGATGATTGATTTTGCTGGTGGTAATTTCCCCTTCTTGGATTTTAATTTTTCCAGCGGCCACAGTCAAGTGTTATTTACAAATGCTTATAGAATGGTAGAGCGTTCCATAAGCCAAAGAGATGTTTATGTATTTGTTCAAACGCAGCACGTAACAACTCAAAATATAGCAGGAATGTCGATTACGGAAACAGAAAGCATAGAACATACCGTTAGAGTCCCTATAATGCAGAATGGAAATCATTTCATAGTTGAGGATTTGCCAGTGTTTGTTATGGATAGACCTAACAGGCTTAATAATTACTCGTTCAGCAGGTTTTATGATAGTAGCATAGAGTTGTCGCCAGCAAGCCCACAAATTAACACAGGAATACAAAATACACTAGAGTTGTTTTTTCAAACGTTTTACGAGGGCGAGCAGTTAGTTTTAAATCATTTTTTGTCTAGTGCGGCCGATTCACAAAACTTTGTAGGATTTGGAGGTGATTTAAGATTTGACTCAATAAATAACCTTAGCACGTTTCAAATATCTAATAACAGATATTTGGCCTTGGTTGGCATAGGCATCATAGGCAGAAATAATACAGTATATCCCCAAAATTTTAACATTGTGCTGGTTTATGAGAATGAAATTCTTTTGGTGGAGAGCAAAGAAGCAAGAACAGTTAACATAATTTTAAATTGATTTGAAGGAGAAAAAATATGAAAATTAAGAAAAATGGCAAAATAATATCAGTTTTATTAATGGCGATAATTTTTACGGTGATTAATTCAACAAATGTATTTGCTGGCAACTTCGGGCAAGCGGTTGGTGAGTGGTTTTTAGACCAGTTATGGTGGATTGGTATTATAGCTATAGCTTTGGCTGTTATTGGATGCCTTGTTAAAAGAAATTGGGTAGCTGCCGTTATAACTGTTGTAGCAGGTGGTGCGCTATTAGTTATCATAACTCAACCCAATACATTGCAAAATATTGGAACGGCAATAGCCAATCTATTTAATTGATTGTAAAAATATGGAAGAAAAAAAGGATAATGATTTTATACTAATCCACTCCTATGCGAGGGTATGGCGAATAGAACAAAAAATATATGCTATATTTAATTTCGTTCTGCCCGTTCCTATATACCCCAGGGAATTGCTATATTTTATAGGATTATTGTTGCTTATGTTTATGTTTGGCGGCATTTTCGCACCTATTCAAGCAATACCAGCGATATTAAGATTCTTTGCAATTCCTTTCTTGCTCACAAAGTTACTTACGAAAAAGAAATTAGATGGCAAAAATCCGCTTAAATTTTTCATAGGATATGTTAAGTTTTTGTTTGCTAAAAATCAATATTACGAGCGTATGCACAAATTTAGTAAAACCAATAAACAAAACAGAAAAAGCTATAAATTTACTTGGAATGCGACTAAATGCACTAAATTTTTCTAGCGAGGATTACAAGATGCTTAAATGTCCGATTTTATATTTTCAAGATAATCTCGTTTTTGGCAAAGACAAAACCTGTTGGGCGATATACGAGGCAACAGGTTTTGACTATGACCTTCTTTCTAACGAAGCCAAAAACGGAATACTGCACAAATTAACGCGCTTTATTAGTTCTATTAACGTCGAAGCTAAGCTTTTAATTGTTCCAGTTAAGCAAAACGCAAAAGAGCATTTTGAAAATCTAAGGCAGCGCCCAATCTCGGATGAAGAATTAAAAGAAACTAAAAACAATTTATTAACTATGACGGAAAACTATTTATTAAGCAGCCTAGAAAACACAGGCAATATAAATGATTACCGAACCTATGTAGTTGTTAAGATGGCAACATCCACAGAATTTCCCGCTCTTGCAAAAGCAAAGGAAATATACGAGTATTTTATAAAGCAGCCCATAAACGCCTTGAATGTATTTATGAATCTAGGGCAAAACGGTATGCTGCAAAGCAAAATAGATTTTTACAAAAAAATGGCACATAAATTCGCATCAGACAATCAAAACAGAATGTCTTTGCAAGAAATTAGCACCGCAACAACTCAATGGCTTTTAAGAAGACCAGCGTTTAGAGGTTTAGAAAAAGACGTAAAGCTGTTCTACAAAAGCAGTAACGAGGAATGGCGCCCCTATTCGCTATCTATCAATATAAATCAGGAAAAGATTTTAAAACCTTACTACAGGGACACCATAAATCTTTTTAGCGGCGTAATACATCAAGAAAACAGGCATTTAAAAATCGAACACGACGGCCAAAGCTCCTACCAAACGTTTTTATCAATCAATAACATACCCGAGATAATGGAATTTCCATCTTGCGAATGGATTTATATGCTTCAGCGCAACAATTCTCAATCTGAAATATGTATCCATTTCAAGAATGTAGAGCATAGAGAAAGCCTAAGAATGATTGAATTAAAAAAGCGTGAAGCAAATTCGCAAATAGAAAACATACTATCCGCAAATGCTGATATTCCAACAGACTTGCACGAAATGAAAGAAGAAAGCGATACCTTGGAAATAGAATTAAAAGCTGGGCGGCTTCCTCTGTGTCAGGTGTCTGTTACTATATGCGTAAGTTCCGACAATAAAGACGATATGGAAAAAAAGGCAGACCTTATAAAAATGATGTACGAGGATTTAAATTTTTCTATAGAACGCTCGTATGCCGACCAACTAAAGCTATATATGAGCTTTTTTCCCTCCACAGGACACGCAACAAAGGATTATATAATGAGGCTCACGCCGCAATCGTTATCCTCTGGAATATTTGGTGCTACCAACGTTTTGGGCGATACCGTCGGTTATTATATAGGAACGACCGGACTTTCGGCAAAACACGTATATTTAGACTTGAGCCTCGCTCCGAGACTCAATAAATCGGCAGCAGCAACGTTTTTTGGAAATTTAGGATATGGAAAATCTTTTAATGCTAATTTATTGGTTTATTTAAACTTTATAGATGGCGGCTATTCGTTAGTTTTTGACCCCAAAGGGGAGCGTTCTCACTGGGCTGACTTCCCTTTGTTTAAAAAACATATAAACGTTGTTACTCTTATTCCAGATAGAAAGTTTGAAGGAATGCTAGACCCTTATAACATATATCACGACAGCATAGAAGAGGCCAACAATTTAGCTATGAATATAATATGTGAATTATTTGAGATAACCTCTCAAAATAACGAATATATCGTGCTTATGGAAGCACAAAGCAAATTGTCTGAGAACTATAAAAATAACAGCACTAAGCCCTCTATGCAAGAATTATACAACGTTATAAACGACTTTGAGGCCAGCGATAACTTAAAAAACTCGGCTACTAACCTAGCAAGACGCATAAACGCTATGAGGAAGTCGTCGTTAAGCGCATTATTGTTTGGTAACGGCACGGAAAGCTCTATAAAACTAGATAATAGAATCAATTTATTGCAAATACAAAATCTAACTTTGCCCTCCGCAGAAACGGCTAAATCAGACTACACAAACGAAGAAAAACTAAGCACGGTTTTAATGATTGTTATGGCCAATTTCGCCAAAAGATTTGCCCTAGAACCGCGCAAGTCCTTTTCTTTGATATTGTTTGATGAATCGTGGGCTTTAGGGAAAACCACAGAGGGGGTTAAGCTGTATGATTTCCTTTCGAGAATGGGCAGAAGCCTTTACACGGGATGTATATTTAACGGCCACAGTGTTTTGGATATTCCCACCGAAGGCATAAAAAACACCATAACATATAAATTTTGCTTCAACACTCAGAACAAAGAGGAAGCTAAGCGAATGCTTGAATATTTAGGCCTGGAGATAACGATTGCCAATATAGATTTGGTTCAGAATTTGGGCAACGGGCAATGTTTATTTCAAGATGCCTTTCGGAGAGTCGGGATATTGACGTTTGATGCGGTATTTACAGATGTTATAAGTCTTTTTTCTACTACACCAACAGCGGATAAAGGCAACGCAACAAGAGTCAAAGAAAGCGAAGAAATAGAAGAAATAGAAGAAATAGACGCTTCGGAAATTCAAGGTATCCAAAAAGAAGGCAGCGGCACCCGCACCAAGGCCAACGACATCGATATAGCAAATATTAAAAATATGATAAATGATTTTAATTTTGAGGATTTAGAAATATATGAAAAAGCCCGGTAGTAGGAAATTTATGTTGTTGCCTATGATGCTATTTTTTGCACCTCAATTCTTTATGGTAATTATACTAGTTGGGTTGTTTGGTGGCGGTTCTGCTGGCGGAATAATTGTTACTAGTTCGTTTTTGGCAGAAGAAGAAGATATAAATAGCGCCTATATTTATTATACCAGCCTTGAAATCGGATTAATAGAAGACATAATAAACACAGACATAGGGGGCTTTAACGAAGTTTTTATTTATCTGAACGGTTCACGTCTCAGCAGCACTCAACTTAGAAACCGACGTCAGCAATGGCTTCCTACGGAAAATG
This sequence comes from Defluviitaleaceae bacterium, assembly GCA_009778165.1. Classification (GTDB taxonomy): domain Bacteria; phylum Bacillota; class Clostridia; order Lachnospirales; family UBA5962; genus WRKF01. Next base: position 4,324 of record WRKF01000123.1, on the reverse strand, counting down.
CAACTGAGGTTATGTGGTCAATATCCGCCCCACTAAGAAGCCAAATAACTCATAATCCTTTCAGATTGATGGCATATTTAACGGCGGCACACGAAGATTTTGTTTATCCCTATATCAGAAGCACAATACAGGAGCTATTTTCAGAGCAATATTACCTAGCAACAGACTATCAGGCAGAAGAAAGATATATTGTCGAAGAAAGAACGGGATATTATACAGATTATTACGGCTACTATCAAACGTACGTATATTACTATACCTTTGAATACGTATGGACTTCGCTATTCATAAATTTAACGGTAAATAACAAAGACGAAATAATACTAGAAAGGTTAAATATTGCGGCCGCAGCCTTGGGATATTACAGCGAAGAAGGCGATTATTATGACAATGATTTGGTAGAACATTTTAGAATTATTATGTACTTCCACGGACACGTGCATTTTGTAGGCACTCCATTTGACTTTTATTGGCTGCCTTTCGTATCAAGCCATTTTGGATACCGACTAAATCCTTTTTCCAGACAAAGACAATTGCATAACGGAGTAGATATAGCGTTGCCAGAGGGAACGCCGATATTGGCGGCTCACGATGGCGAGGTAGTTACCTCGGGCTATAGTCCTTCTTTTGGAAATTGGATAGTGATAGAAGAAGATGACGGCGAAAATACAATACGAACGCTATACGCACACTTGCACGAACGCTTTGTTTTTGTAGGAGACATAGTATCCGAGAGCGATATTATAGGCACTGTAGGAACTACTGGTGCAAGCACGGGCAATCATTTGCATTTTGAAGTGATTCTAAACGGCAGGCATTTTAATCCAGTATTTTTTGCCTATATCCCTCTGCCCTATGAATACGAGTACGATTACTACGATTACGAATGAGCATCAGGTTAATACAAATTATGCCCTAAAATCCATTTTAAGACACTTTTTAGACCGTTTTGAATGGTTGTAGTGGTTTTTTACCTCAGCATCATCAAAAATGAAATCTGGGGCATTCTGAGACGTTTTAAGCATATATCGTTCCATCATATCCCCCCCCTTTTTGCCTTGACTAGTAGCTATATTTTGTTGTATATTTAGTATAACTTATGACGTGCTATTAGGAGGCGATTCTATGCGGCGAAAAACCTATCAAGACTTGTAACTGCCAAAAACAACAAAAAATGGAGGGATTATTTTGAAAAAATTATTTGGCTTGACAATGTTAGTTTTCGTATTAGTAATTATTACGGCGTGTGGTTCTAATTCAATAAATATTAATATATCAACGGAAACCGAAGTTGCGTTAATTGAGCAAGATTACAACCAAAACAACGAGCAAACAACGCAAGAATATAACGGATTAACCGAAGAATACATTATATCCATTTTAGAAAGCCGTATGTTTCCTATGTTTTTAAGCATATACAGCCATCCAACACCTCGGCTGCGTATGGCGATGGCCACGGCACAAACGCAAATTATAGGGCATCGTTTTTATTCGTATTTTGAAGTCGAAAGTATCTATATCACAGACGGTAGGGCGGTTTGGACTGCCAGCATAAGTTCGCCTTATTATAACATAATCTTGGAAGAAACACCGACCTTTTATGCCGCTGTAGGTGTCATATTAAATTCAGGTGATGGGGGCGAATATTCGTTATCGTTATCAAGGATTCTTCCTAGTATTGTAAACCCTAGGCCTACGTTAGAGCCTATATATGACTTTGATGCGAATTTGGCAATAGATAATATGCTAAGAGAGGGAATAGATATTCATTTTTGGGTTCAAGGCTCAGGGCCAGGGAATCAAACCGTAAGCATTAACCATTCTAACGTTGACAATATTGAAATTGTCTATATCCACCAAAACACCACTTTGCAGTATTATGTGGACTGCTATATTTTTTTAGAAGATGGAATAAGAGTGCAGCATAGGCTAATTTTTGATTATCTGCCCGATTCGGATATAGAGCGTTCCGAATGGTGGGCATTTTCCCAAACAGAACTTTTTGACAGCGCAACAAGCGGACACATAGGAATAAACAGCGCTTTTATAGATTAAAAATAGATAATTATTAAAAAGGCAGGTGGCAACATTTGAAAAAAGTAATATTAAAAATACTAATATTAGCGACACTATCAACAATAATAACTTTTGCAAATTCATATATTGCCCTTGCCCATACAGACGTTGTGGACCATCCTGTAAGCGACACCGCTGGCATAGGTCGGTTTATGAATCCTCCCTATATAAATAATTATCGCCTCGACATACGCAATCCGAGACGACTAGATGTAATATCCGAACCAATAAATGGGATAGCTAATATTTTATTTAATTTTGTTATTGCTGTATCCCGGGCTACAATAGCTATCTTTAGATGGGCTATGGGGTTTGATTTAGCGTCTGTATTAGGAGATTTTATAGATACTATGCAAGCAAATTTAATGGGCGCTGTTTTTGATACTTTATTTATAATAACCTTTGCTTTTTTTGGATTTCAACTAATTAAAAGATTTGTGCAAAGAAATTTTACTAGTATACTTGTGGAAGTAGGACAAGTTGTATTTATAGTAGTTTTAAGTATTCTTTTGGTTACCCACACATCGACCATTTTAACACAGGCTACTAATATCACCAGAAGCGTTGGAATTTCAATTGCTAGCGGTATGAATAACACAGGGGGAGAAGTTGTAGACTTTGCCGAAGCATCCTCTATTATGATTTGGGATAGTTTGGTACATCAATTATATATATTCTTGCAAACGACTGGCAGCGGTTGGAGTGCGGAAACTGCTACAGTAAACGCCGAAGAATTATTAGAATTTTTACCTGGAAGCGCTTCAAGAAACGCACGTATAGTATTTCATACTGTAGGTTCAGGTTATCCCAATAGCAATAGAGATGTTGGGCCTTTTAATGTTAGTTTAGGCGGCCGAAGAATAGGTTTTTTGTTGTTTTATTTGATACCTTTTTTAATGAAATCCGCCATCTATTTAATTTTGTCCTTGATTCAAATAGCTTTTCAAGCTATGTCAATCTTTTATGTGCTACTAGCCCCTATAGTGCTTGTTTTATCGGTAACCAAGCTATTTGGTGGGGTAGAATTATTAAGCGTTTGGCTCAAAAAGCTTTTAGAAGCTCAAATTTTGATGCTACTTCTAACAATTTTGTTATCTTTGATTGTTAGATTGGATACAGCCCTATTTTCTCTGGCACATTCAGTTGGCTTTTTCTTAATAGTTATCGTTCAAACGGGCATTTTTGTATTCCTGTTCCTTTGGAGAGATAAAATATTTGGAGTGTTTGCAGCAAGTGCAAGAGTAGTGCATAATCCTCAGCAATTATCGTCCACCTTAGCTAATTCGAGGATGTTAAATTCCAATAGCAGGCGTATGGAAAAACGAGCGGAAAAAAGAGAGGCTAAAAATGCCAAAAAAATAAGTTCAGCTATTCAAAACTCGGCTGCTCAAGGTGGGTTCTCTGCCGCCAAGGAGAACGGCCTACAAAATCAAAAAAACAACAAAAATCAACCTAATAACGCTGGTTCTAATGTTAATCCCGCCAACGGCGAAAAAATTAAAGCAAATACCGCTGGCACAGGCAAAAACGAAAGCAATCCGCAAAATAGCAACGCTAATAACAAGGACAAAAACATATCTGCCGACAAAGTGAATATTAATAGGGCTAAACTAACCAAAGAAACCGCAGAAGAAAAAGCTAAAACGGTTGATATAAACAGCAATGCCGCAGAAGAAGAAAGAACCAATAACAGAAATTCAAGCTCTGGCGGCCATAGCTCAGGCAAACATACTCAAAATAAATTCATAAGACCAACCGCAAACGAATCTTTAAGGATGAATAAAGAAAATAAGGGCGTTGCTACCAGCAACGAAGTTGATGATGTATCTAAAAATAACAATCGTGGTGCAAATACCGCCCAAAACACAGAAAACAAAGAACGCGTACGGCCGTCTATAATCGATATTTCAAATTATAAAAACCAACAAAACCTACCAAAAGCGGTTGGAGATGGCTCAGAAAATACGGTTTATGAAAATGCGTCAAACAGCGCCCTAAACCCTCAAACAACAAGGCAAAATCTACAACAAAATAATGCTAAAGAACAAGAGCAAATACAACACAATCCTATGACTTCAGAGAATCATACAACCAGCATAAGATCTGGAAATAGACCGTCAACTAGCCAAAATTCAGATACAATTTCAACTCCAACGCACTCGTCGCCTTCGGTATCGATTGCGGCCGACGGTGGCGGAAATGTCCGTGAAGTAGTAAAAGAAACGCTAAATACCTCCGCAGCTAATGC
>WRKF01000122.1 GCA_009778165.1 Defluviitaleaceae bacterium | reverse complement strand
AAGGGCAGAATACAGCTCCGCCGCATTTTCAGGTATCTCAAAGAGTAGCTTGAACACTCCGTCCTTGATTTCTCTGTTGGCTGATGGGGAGTCTGCATCTGCTTCAACCATTGTCTTTTCATTTTCGGATTCCAATTAGCTCACCTCTCTTTACCTAAACTATACCACAAAACAATAGACTCTTGCAAGGCAATTTCGGTCGTATCCGAATCGCATGAAAGGAGTAGGCTTTGCCCACTCCTGCTATATTTGTTTCGATTTTCTTAAGGAAGCAATTCCGCTTAGTAGTATTAAAAAAGGACTACACTAAGCGGAATTTCCGTAGCAAAAAAAGAGCAAAAAAAGTTGGCAGATCTGCTTTTAAAATTTATGGATTAAGTGTGAAAATGGCGAAAAATCTTGGTTGAGCTTTTAGAAATTGATATAAATTGCTTATAAAAATATTATTCTAATGCGAACTATGAAACTCTCTATGTCACACCTGATGTCACACCCGATGTCATACCCAATGTGTGACTCTATGCGATACTTTATATTAGAAAAAATTTAAGAAAAGCAAAAAAATCCTATGGTTTAGAAAGATAACCCCATTATACAATATGCTCGATAACGAAACAAGTGAAAAATGTCCGAGCGTCCGAGTGGAGTGCGTCAACGTTTTTTGCCAAATCTTTCGTGAAAATTACCTTGCTAAAAATATTTAAATATGTTATTATTGTAGCAGCAAGGTGATAAGTAAGTTTGAAAAATGTATTTAATGACGTTTTGTGCCTTGGATAAGGAATGGATATAGTAAATATCAGTGGGATACCAATATGTGGATTGTCCCATACCACGGAGGTAAAAATATGAATATCAACATTGGTTATAACGCATTACCTAACAGCGGCAGAGCGACGGGTTTTGGCAGGAGAAGTTCTTCGATTTACGGAAGCGGCAATAATATTCGGTTAAGCAATAAACTTACAATTGCCAAACAAATACATAAAGCTAAACACGCTGTTGTTGATATAAGCAAAGAAGCAAAATGGCTCTTTTTGGCTGACTTTTTCCCTGGTGAAGAGGAGCTAACCATGGGTAACAACCATAATGATTTTCTTAGAGAGCTTGCACAGTCTGAAAATAGCATAATCGGTGCTTCAGAAGAAATTGATGAAAATTGGTTTCTCAAGGGTTTTGAAAGACGTTTGTTTTCTAACCCACGCTTATTTGTGAATTTGAAGAGTGATTTGGCTGGTCATTTTGCCTCAATTATGTGGCATGCCGCAGCTGGCCCTTCGGGTCCACTTCATTATCGCCGTGATAATATAAGCATTTCGCAGTCTTTTTCTAATATAGCCTCTAAGTTTACAGAAATCAGAGATTTACTTCAAAGAAATTTTACAGGTGTTGAGTTGGATGAACTTTTGGAGGAGTTAGACTTAGCAAAAGAGCAGGCTATTCGTTGGCATTCCAACTCTCGTGTTCATTCTTATTTTATGGATATGCTCGGTGAACTGACTATGCTTTATATGTCGTCGCCGGATCTTTGGGGTAGGTGGTCGCAACTCGTAGAGAAGCTCGAAGAAGTGCGAGAACAACTCAAAGAGGTTTTGATACACTTCGGGCAGCTAATTGTGTCATTTGCTATAGCAAACGGCGGGTTTGACCCAAGCAGAGATGCCGGGAGAATAGAGCTAAGCAACGACCTTGATAACATAATAAATAATTTTCGTAACAGATTTTTTGCTAACTTGTAGGGGCTTCTTAAATTTTAAATGCGAGAAGGTTTGGTGACGTAAATAACAAACTTATCGTAAAGAGGCTAAATCCCGACCCATGAATCAAAAAGTCTGTGTAACCGCTATGGGTACACAGACTTTTTGCCGGGGTATATAATTGCTTTTTACCTTGATTTCATTACGGCAAGTATACGCTGCATTTCGTTGTGCATAATCATGTAACCTTCGTCCACACCCATCCCCGGTTTGGCAAGGCACTGTAGTGGGCTTGTGGCTATTGCGATATGGCTACACACAGCGGCAGAACGCTCCGTTTCATTACAAGAACCGCCAAGATAAGCACCCATGCCATTTTTACGACAGTATAGTATTGCTTCTATTGTGTTGTTAATACCGCCCAAATCAGGGGTTTTTATCTGGGCAATATGACCTGCTTTGTTGTCTGTAAAAGCCTTAACATCTTCTACAGTATTACACCATTCGTCTGCAACAATTTGCACTTTGCTACCTTTTGCTTCAAGAATTTCCCTTAGCTTCTTTAGTGCTTCAATTTGGTCTTGCAAATTACCTTCATCCATCGGACCTTCTATGTATAAGGTAAAGGGCTGTGCCAACTCCTCTGCTTTAAGCAGATAGTTTGCCATTGCCTTGTAATCTTTGCCAAATATACTGCCCAGTGTACCATACAAATCCAACTGGATAATAGGTGCATATTTTTGGGAAAGTTTAAAGTTTATAATCCTGCCCCTTAGCCACTGTATGTAGTCTAATAACTTTTCACCGTTTTCGCCGGTTTTTTCCGGGCTGTTAAAAAGACCGTGGGGTAATATCGGAGTTTCTTTCAAAATCATCTTGTCTGCGTTCAAAAAACGGTCGTCGCCGCTTTGTGTAAACAGCGGAATTAAATTTTCAGACATGGTGCATCCATATTCCTCTGCAACCACCTCTGCCATCAGTCTGTGCTGAGATTTAGCTACAGCGTCTAATATTGCTTGGCTCACACCATAACGTATAGCGGCATGGAGCGGCAAACCTTTCTCATCTTTCAAATTTTCCAAAAATGCTGCCATTTCTTTGAAAGTAGTTATTTCCATACCTTCTATTGCAGGTTTTACAATTTTTTCGACAGAAGGTATGAAATTTTTAGCCAAAAACACGGAACCCCTACCGCCTATACCAGAATATTGCACAGCCGCACAATCTCCATAAGCGATTTGACCGTCCTCTAAAATAAGGCCGATAGATATAGATTCTCCGGGTCTTCTAACCGATTCAAATCCTTCTGTTACAGGAGTACCACTATAGATATTACCATCTCGTCTTGCACCCGCTTTAATGGCTTGCTGATCATCGAAAAAGAAGCCGGTAACACCGGGTGAGCATATAAGTTTTGTGATTTTCATGTTTTTCCTCCTAAATTTTATCAAAATTATCTTTCATGAGTAAAAGAGCCAGCTGTGGCTCTATGCGAGACAACAGCCCCGCAGCAGATAGGCAATTAGCACTGTCTAGCCAAATATCAGCCTTAAAGGGTTTTAGCAAGTTTAAGTCTTGAGGGGCATAAAATGCGGCTTCCATTATGGCACGGGGGTTTTTAGCGTTAATAACAGCCCCTCCGGAAGCGATAATATGCTTGATTTTAGTCAAATCTTTCCCCTCTTGCAAAAATGCCTCTCCCGCCAGGGTTTTCACTTTGCTTTTTGTGCCAACATGGCGGTTAGTAGACAAAGATATAGCGGCTTTGGCAAGGGCTTCGTCTATTGGTTGATAACTTGCATATTCATCTACAGGCAATACCCCCGGGCTTTTTTTGCAAATATCTTGCCATTTGTTAAACGCAGAAAAGTCTATATTGTTTTTTGTGCAAAAGTTTTGGAGACCCTGCTCTTCATCAATTAAGGCTATTAAAGCCTCGGCAGAATATCGCATACCTATATCGCCCTCTACCGTTCGCTTTGCAAAAGGTTCGGGTATCCCTTGCAAAAAGCAGTTTTCTTGGGCGGGTAGCCCCTTAGCCATAGAGTACACATCTGTCGTTGCACCGCCCAAATCATAAGCCATAAGCTCCCCAAAATCGGTACTCAAAAGTTCACAAGCCTCAAAAACTGCCAGGGGTGTTGGTATAATATCCATGTCCATAATAGCTTGTATTTTATCTAGCCCTTTTGCAGAAATAATATTTTTGATAAACAACTCTCGTATTACGTCTTTAACCGGGGCTATATTAAGGCTGTTAAAGTCGGGCATAACATTTTCTGTTATTACTACTTCTTTGCCATTTTCCGCAATTATGGAGGCTGCCTGCTCGGCAACAGAGCGGTTTCCAGCAATGATAACGGCAAAACTCCCCGTTGTGCGAGCGACCACCCGAGCATTGTGCAAAAGCACATCTTTGTTGCCGCCGTCTGTTCCGCCGCTTAGCAAAACAATGTCCGGGCTAGCGTAGTTAATATACTGCTCCTCGGCAGCTGTAAGCTCATAAGAATATGTTTTTATTATTTTTGCTCCTGCACTGGCAGCTGCCAAACGAGAGGCTTTTGCAGTCAAATCAGGCACAAGGCCGGAAGAAATAATTTTTAGCCCACCGGCAGCAGAGCTAGAGGCAAGTTTTTTGGTAAAAACGGTGTTTTTGCCTGTTTTCTTTGTTATTTCATTTAGGGCAAGCTCATAACCCAGGGTAACATCTGTTTCTATTGTTGTGTAAGATTTGGCGGTTGCGGCTATTTTTTTTGCTTTAGGATCTACGGCAACCAACTTTGTATAAGTAGAACCAAAGTCGCAAAGGAGTAAAAGTTCCATTTTTGACCTTCTTTCATTATTTTTCTGGTTATTTATGTTTTTATGATTTTTTTACATCAAAATCCTCGTAAATATGACCAATGCTTATCTCCGGGTCTACCCCCGGAGGGTACACTCTGTCAAAACCCATTGCCAAAAATTTCTCCTCTACTTCCTTAAAGTCGGTTTTGCCAACAACCAAGTTTCCGCCAACGTATAACTTGATATTTTCAAGACCTGCCTCGTTACATTTTTCTCTTAAACCTTTGCAGTCTATTTCTCCGTGTCCATATAAAGATGACACGAGTATCATGTGGGCATTCGTTTCAACAGCAGCCTCCACAAACTCTTTTTGTGTAACCATAGAGCCTAAGTTAATAACTTTAAAACCTGCCTCTGTAAAAATGTGGTTAAGGATTTTGTTGCCAACTGCGTGAACATCTGCTCCTATAACCCCCAAAACCATCGTTAAACCATTCATAATCATATCTCCTACTTTAGTATATAGCAGTTCCGTATTTCATTAATCCTTATAATTTTCCGAAACTGTCGAATTGAGGAAGCAATTCCGCACGGAATTGCCATATTATTACGTTTTCCTTAATTTAGCACTTTCACTATTTTAAAAATGATGGGGCAATATTTAGGAAAAGTGCTGTATTGTAGCATTATAACCTAAAATTGGAAATATTGCAATTTTCAATGGTTGCCTTTAAGCAGTATATACTCCAAGTCTTTTTTCCAGTCTATCTCCGGGAAGCCGGACAGCTCAAGACCCAACCAAAACTTTGATTCTTTAAAATATGGCGTGGTTTCCTCGGCAAAGTTCGATGGGGTCATTGTAACAATATTTGTAACAATATCTGTTACATAAACTTTTGACATAAAGGGAGGTGCCGGTGAAAAAGGTTTGGTTTCTCTTACGATTTTAAGCAATTGATTATAAATATTTTTGGACATATTGCCAATTATGTTTTTTTCGTGCTTTATGTAATATGTTTCGTCTTCCAAAACTATGTCAACAGAATCACCTACGGAAATTTTTTCAGCAATATATTCTTGTATCTTCAGTGCCGAAGCAAAATCGCCACTAACAAAACCTTCGTAAGAAAAATCCATAGGTAACCCCAACGCTATTTTTTTGCAAATGCTTCCCTTTTGCACGGGCTTGCTAAATTGTGTCCAACGCAACTGATTGGTAGCAGATGGTTTAAAATAGTAGGATTTGGGTTTACCCAACTTGTGGACTTCATATCTTGCTCTTGTAAAAGCGGAATACCAAGCCTGTGCTTCCTCTGTAGTATTACTTTCTTGGTTAAAGCTGTCGGCAAAGAGCAGCACTGTATGAAATTCACGGCCCCTTGCATTGGGTATTGTGGAAACCGTTATCATGGCATTATCTTCACTTAGCAGGGCGGCGGGCAGTTCTAATGTGGGTATGCATAATTTTTGTGCAAGCAAATCTATATCTATGTTTTCTGTATCTTCCACATAACTATCGATATGTTCATATGTAACGTAAGAAAGGGCTTCAAAAGCCTCATTTGCGGCTTTTTTGTCATCTGATACCCTGGCACAATATCTCTTTACAAAGGTAGTTTTCGGAATTTTAGTATTCCCGTGATAATCCCATAAACAGTCGGCAATAAACCGATTCAAGGCAACGGGTCTGGGGCCGCTACGCAAAAGAGTATGCAAAACCCCTTTCCCATGAATATGATGGCTTACATACTCTGCTTCTCCGTCAGTCGCACAGAGAATAGCTGTTGGCTCGTTGATATTTTCAAAGTCGAAAGCCCAAGGTTTGCCAATGGTTTTGATGTTTTTAAGCTCTGTAAAAACAACCTCTTTTGCCTTATCCGGAGTAAAATCAAGCATTGCCTCCCGAAATTTTTCTGATATAGTTGCAAGGTTGGGTACTTGGCGCCGGTTTCCAACTAAGTCATATTTGCTTACATTTTGGGAAAGTATCTCTTGTAGCCTTTTATAAAACCCAACAGAGTTTATATTGGCAAACCTGCTTTTGTCTGAAAGCAAAAGAAAACCGGAATTTGTCGCACTTAAAATATCCAATATTACTCCCATGTTTTCGTTTGCCATATATTGCAACTCGTCTACTATAATGTATTCCAAATTGGAAAAATCTACTTTTGCAGAGGCTAAAGAGTCTATCGTGTATACGTTTACATTTTTTTCGATATGTGGAACCGAACCATTAACACCACAGTCCTCGAGTCCCTCCAAAATATTGTTTTTTGTTGCATTTGTGTAGGTAATTACAAGGATGTTGGCAAAATCATTAACCAACTTGTTACGGATAATATGCTCAATGCGGGATATTACTGTATGCGTTTTTCCGCCACCGGGAGCTGCGTTTACCAAAACTTGGTTTTCAATATCTCCCTCTGTGATTTTTTGTGGACTATCAATTTTAACATAGTCTTTAACCAACTCTCTAATGTATTCCTTAATGTAAGCCTCTACCGTTGCAAAGGATGCCTCGTCCGATATGTATGGTTCTGCAGAAGCGTCGTCACCTTCCAGCCCCTTTTTATCAAAGATATTTTCTATATCACCAAGCCACTTATATTTAAGGGGCGCGCTTTGGGGTTGTATATTCTCTTGAATTTGTGGGGTGTCACGGCTGTATTTTGCAGTTTCTTTACATATCAAAAAATCCGAACATTCAAAATATTCACAACGACCTTCTATAGCATATTCACCATTATCTTTGCGAATTAAACCGTGTGTTATTTCACCGTTATGGGCAGATTTACAACGTATATAATTTGTATGCATCTTCCTTTTGTGTTCCACCTGTGCCATGAATTCCGGATCTTTGTTCAGTTCCGCATTTCTGCGGTTAAAGATATTGCTTGCTATTTTTATATTGCTTTTCACACCAGTTTTCGTATTAGTTTTCATTGCTATCCTCATATGTCATAATGAAATGTCAGTTTGTTCATTTCTACTTTGTGGGTAGTGTTTGTGTAAGGGTTATAGATAGTTATAACTGCAATTTGATCTTCTCCGATTTCAGCATCCAACCTTATTTGTTCATCAATGAAGCCTTTTGTTGGAACGGTTATCCGCTCTTCAATCTGCCCTCCGTTAGTGAAAATAAAGTTGGCGTTTTGCGTTTCTTCCACAAGGGAAAACACAATAGACTTTATTTTAGAGCCAACCCCATCTTCATTTGCTTTAAAAACGGGAAATATTGAGCCGTCGCTTAATTCTATCCCTATAGTATCTTTCAGCTTAAAGCTACCCCTTATTATTTGCATTAGTGCTGCACCTTCCGCAGTTGACCATTGGGGTTTTTGAGGTAAAACAAATTTGTCGGCTCCAAAAAGGTTTGAAATAGCCGTTTCGTATGCAGACAAATTGCTACTGCCGCCAACAATAATTACGGAATCTATTCCGGAGGGAGTAAGACCTGCACGTTCCAACGCTGTGTCGATGGCACGCAACACTTTACTTTCTATAATTGGCTCAACCAAGCTGTTAAGAAGTTCTACATTTATTGTAACGTGTTTGCTGCCATACTCCCCATAGTTGCTGACATTTATACCGTATTCCTCGCCTGTCAGAGAAATTGCGATTTTTGCACTTTCGCAAATATCCATTATGTGGTCACGTTCTGTCGGCTTCATACTATCGAAAGGTATGTTCAAGCCGCTCTTTTTGACGATTTCGGTATGAACATACCCGGCGATCTCCATATCAATATCATCACCTCCAATTTTTTCGCCAAAAACCGCAATTTCTTTGACGGTATTTTTTTCTTGGTTTAGGATACTTATGTCAAACGTTCCGCCGCCCCAGTCCAGCACCATTACCCTGGAATAACCTCGGGTTATTTCTCGGTTAGCAAAATAGGCAGCTGTAGACTCTGGTACAAACGATTTTATGGTAATCCCCGCTCTTTCGACAGCAGAACGAAGAGCCAAACGTGCTTCTAAAGAAAAACCAATGGGAAAAGCAACACCGGCTTCCGTAATATCTATTTCGTGAAATTGCAATATGTGTTCTTTAACGTATTTTAAAAACTCGGCAGTTATGTCTGTGGCTGTGTATTTTTCTGAGCCAACCACAAACTCCTTGTCAGTTCCAAGGTAAGATTTCATAGATGTGAAAATTTCATAATTTTGTGCAAATTCCTCTTGCCTTCTTTTAACGCTTCTGCCAAACTCCAGGGGACCGCCATTTTTTGGTATAGCCACGATAGAAGAAAAAGGAACGTTGCCTCCGCCTTCTCCAAGGGCTGCTTTTCCATAGCCATCATCGGTGCTTTGCAAATGAAAAACAGCAGTATTTGTTGTTCCAAAGTTAATTCCTATAAAGTTGCCTTTTCCCATGTTTTTACCTCCTATTCGCAGGGTATGCCGAACCGCTTTAACACCTTAAAAATATTGGAAATAATAGACCGATATACTTCAAACAAATCCTCGCTGTAGGGATCCTTTTTGCTTGCAACAAAACCGGAGTAATCGAGTCTCAATATTTCTGAAATATCGTTTTTAAGGCCTATTATTTCGCTATTTTTTGATATGTTTTCCATTTTTAGAGCAGTACGCAACTGCTCTCTCAGCTCTTCTATTTTTTCATCTTTGGCTGAATCGTTTGTTAATGTGCGAAACATTGTATTAACTTCATTTAGGCACACAGTGGCTTCAGCCAGGCGTTTTTCTATGATTTTGAATGTATCGTCGGGTGCCGCACTGTCCAAGCGGGTATCTAAAGATTGTAAAAACGAACCGATTCGTTCTTTATCCGATTCATCACAATCCACTTGGTTATACATTTCAGTTATTGCTGTGCGATAAGGATCCCTTGTGTCGTTAAACCCATCTATACATACAGCTTTGTAACCGTTGCGCTGTTTTGTGCCTTTCACTAAAATATGGCTCAATAACATACAAGCAACTCTATGCTTTTTGCTTATGAAAAATTCACCAACAGCAGAGAACCCAACAATATATGGTGCCTTGCTTCGGGTTTTGTCGAGCTTTAGGCTGTTTTTTAGAGTTTCTGCTGTTGTTAGGGCATCTTGATCTGATGATTCTGCAAGGAAAATACCTAGTGCTTCAATAAACGCATCAAACCTTTTTTGATCTTTTAGGTTTTTTTGATCATTTAAGTAGTTTTTCATATTTTCCTCAAAACTTTTTATCATGCCCCCTCCACTTGGTGTATTTCCATTTCGCCGGTACTGTAACCGCATTTTTCCAAGATAAATTGGCAACGCACTTCTATATCATATATATCACTTGTATCGCTTGCCTCATTTGTATTACTTGGTTTTTCCGGATTGCCTATACTTACAAACATACCGTTTGAGAGTTTGCTGTAAGGTTCTGCTATTTGCTTTTTGTCCAAACTTATCCCCGTATTTGAAAATGTGCTTAATTTGGCAAATTTGTACGGCTCTTTTAATATTAATGCTTCACACAAGCTCTCTACAAGCTCGGTGTGGTTATCTATATTGTATGTTTCGTCAAACAATACCAAAGTAATATTGCCTGTTTTTGCTTGTTTAAGTGTTTTTGTTTGCTCCGGTATCTCGTTTTGTTTGTGTTGATTTAACGTGCCGCTATCTACGTCGTAAAAAACGTCAATATATTCACTATTGATTTGCTGCAAGTCTTCTATCCAATTTTGCAATTTTGCAATTTTGTCTTGTGCATCCATAGCTACAGCGGTAGCTTCGTTGTAGCGTTTTATTTGCTCATTGGCTATAGTGTTCATGTTGTGGATTAACATACTAAAATGCTCATTTGTTGTCATTTGTTTGCCTCCTTTAAGAACTACTTGTAACTTACTCGAAAACTCGAAACTATATCGAAACTGTATCGAAACTACAATGTTGACTTTCGTATATTACGAGCGAGCAGTTTGTGGTAGCCTACCCACGTTACTTTTGAATCTGCTTTTTCCAACGCTTCCTCATACATTTTTATTTTAGAATCTGTACTATCGGCACTGTGTAACAGCATTGCTTCCGTTGTTTTTGGCGGTTGCGGCGACCCAAACTCTAGCTCGCCGTGGTGGCTAACAATGCAGTGTTTTATTAGGTTTAGTGTTTCTTGAGGGAAACCCTCTATTTTGGCGGCTTCGCTATTGATAAGCTCAACTCCGATAACGATATGGCCCAATAGCTCCCCTTGGTCTGTGTAGTCGTTGTCGGGAAAAGGGGAAAGCTCATAAATTTTGCCTATGTCATGAACAAGAGCTGCGGCTATTAAAATATCCCTGTTCACAAATTTATATTTGCCGCTCAAATAGTTACAAATATCTGTTACTGAAACAATGTGTTCTATAAGGCCACCCATATAACCGTGGTGAAGAGATTTTGCGGCAGAGTGGGTTTTGATGTTTTCATTAATATATACATTTTTAACAAAAATGTTTTCCAATAATGTTTTAATATGAACATTTGAAACAGATGAAATAAACCCTAAAATTTCGTTGTAAAGGCTATCGACATCTTTGTCTGTGGTGGGAATAAAGTCGCCTGTGTCATATTCTCCTTCTTTGCTTTTGCGAATTTTTGTAATTCTAAGCTGAGGGGTGTTTTGGTAAATTAGCACAACACCTTCTATTTTTATAACGTCTTTTTCTACAAAATTTTGTATGTCATTGTTTAGCTCCCATACTTTTGCATTTATTATCCCTGTTTTATCTTGCAAAAATAAAGAGAGATATGTTTTGCCATTGCGAGCTTTCAGGCTTTGCCGTTGTTTGCAAAGGTAATGACCTATTATTAAATCGTCTTCTTTAAAGTCTTCTATATATTTCATTTTGATATGCCTCCAAATTAATGTTATACTGAATTATACCAATCTTCTTGAAATACTGCAAGTTAAAAGATTTGCAGTATTTCAGATAATGTAGTATACTATATGCAGAACAATTACCGTGGCTGTCTTTAGCCATATATTCACAAGGAGGAAATGTTGAAAATTTTTGGAAATTACACAAAAGAAGATGTAAAAGAAAGAATCAGACAGAACATTAGGCTGTTGTGCCGAAAGCGTGTAGAAAGAGCTACGCCACTGGAAGTTTACAACGGTGTTGCCCTTACAATCAGGGAACTTCTTACAGACAACTGGATAAAAACAAACGACAAGTACTTTGAGGACGATGTAAAAGTTGTTTATTATTTGTCCATGGAGTTTTTGGTAGGGCGTTTTTTAGGAAACACTGTGCTTAATCTAAAACTTCACGATGAAATTAAAGAAGTGCTAGACGAGATAGGCGTGGATTACAACATGATAGAAGACCAAGAAGGTGAACCTGGTCTTGGTAACGGTGGTTTAGGCCGTTTGGCTGCTTGTTTTATGGACAGCCTTTCTACAATTGGTTATCCTGCTTATGGTTGTGGTATACGTTACCATTACGGTATCTTTAAACAAGATATAGCAGACGGTTATCAAGTAGAAAAACCCGACCACTGGCTAAAATTTGGAGATTACTGGGGAGTACGCCGCGAGGAATACTCAACAGAAATCAAGTTTTTTGGTCACATAAAATCTGTGCAAAAGCCTAACAAAGAGCTTAAGTTTATCCATGAGGGTTACGAGTCTGTTGTTGCTGTTCCTTATGACTATCCAATAATGGGCTACGACACAACCACAGTAAACACCCTGCGTCTTTGGGAAGCAGAGGTAAAAAGCGAGTTTGATCTGCAATCTTTTAACCAGGGCGATTACCTGAAATCTGTTGAAGAACAGGCTTTGGCACAAAAAATATCTAACGTGCTGTACCCGGCAGACGAGTTTGAGGAAGGTAAATTGCTACGCTTGAAGCAACAATACTTCTTTGTTAGCGCCACTTTGCAAACCGTTATTTCTCGTTTTTTGGTAAAACACAACGATTTTGAGCTTTTGCCGGAAAAAGTGTGTTTTCAAATGAACGACACCCACCCCAGTTTGGCGGTGCCGGAGCTTATGCGTATTTTGGTAGATGAGTATGAACTGCCCTGGAGCAAAGCCTGGAGCATTACCCAGCGTACGTGTGCTTACACAAACCACACTTTGCTAAGTGAAGCCTTGGAAAGATGGCCAATAGATCTGTTCAAACATCTTTTGCCTCGTATTTATATGATAATAGAAGAAATAAACAACCGTTTTTGCACAGAAATTACCATAAAGTTTCCAAGCAACAACAACGAAATGATAAACCGCATGGGTATACTTAACCATGGAGAAATACACATGGCTCGTATGGCTATTGCCGGTAGCTTTTCTGTAAACGGTGTTGCTCAACTTCACACAAATATCCTTAAAAGCGATGCATTAAAAGATTTCCACGAGTTTTACCCCGGAAAACTTAACAACAAAACAAACGGTATTACACAGCGCCGTTGGTTATTGCATGCCAATCCTGACCTTGCGGCTCTTATCACAAAAACTCTTGGCAGCACAGCATATATGAAAGATTTAAAAGAGCTGGAAGGGTTGCAAAAATATGTTACGGACAAAAACTTTACAAAAGAGTTTAATGACATTAAAAAGCGTAACAAAATCGCACTTTCTAACTACTTCAAAAAAGATATGGATGTTTCTATAGATCCGGATTCTATTTTTGACATACAAATCAAGCGTTTGCACGAGTATAAGCGTCAGCTAATGTTGGCTTTGTACATTTTAGACTTGTACAACCAGCTAAAAGCTAACCCAAGCATGGAGATAGAGCCTCGCACATTTATATTTGCCGCAAAAGCAGCCGCCAGCTACCACAAAGCCAAGCTGATAATTAAGCTAATAAACAGCATAGCTTACTTGGTAAACAACGATATTAGCATAAAAGGCAAAATAAAAGTGATATTTGCCAAAAACTACTCTGTTTCTATGGCGGAAAGGCTAATACCTGCTGCCGATTTGAGCGAGCAAATAAGCACCGCAAGCAAGGAAGCGAGTGGAACAGGTAACATGAAGTTTATGCTTAACGGTGCCCTAACAATCGGCACAATGGACGGTGCAAATGTAGAAATTTTTGAAGAAGTAGGAAAAGAAAACATTTTTATATTTGGTATGAGCGCTAAAGAGGTGTTAGATTTAACAGCAGAGGGAACATACAACCCATGGGATATTTACACAAGCAACGAAAATATCCGTTTGGTGCTTACCCAGCTTATAAACGGAACTCTTAGCTACAGTGACAGGGAACTGTTTAGGCCAATATATGACTCGTTGTTAAATGGTTACGGTGGCTCTCGTCCGGACGCATACTTTGTGTTAAAAGACTACGATGGTTATGTTGACGCACAAAAAGAAGCAAACGATATGTACAAAAACAAAAAGGCTTGGACAAAGAGTGCCATAATAAACGTGGCAAAAAGCGGCAAGTTTTCTAGTGACCGTACTATAAACGAGTACGCAAACGATATTTGGGGCGTGAAGAAAGTAGTTGTTTAATATTAACAACCAACACTCCCCACAAAAAATAACCCCCCGGTTGCACAGTTGCAGCCCGGGGGTTTTGAAATGTGTGTTCAAGTTATTGTGTTGTGTTCTGACAATTGTCGTCTTTCTTTCGATCACTCTCAAATATAAACGTCACGACGATGACCCACTTTCACAACTAAAACGCAAAGCACGCCATCTTCAATATTGCAAAGCAATCGGTACTTACCCATAGCAAATTAACTTTTCATTGTCCCTTTTAAATCACAAAAGTT
Source organism: Defluviitaleaceae bacterium (assembly GCA_009778165.1). Classification (GTDB taxonomy): domain Bacteria; phylum Bacillota; class Clostridia; order Lachnospirales; family UBA5962; genus WRKF01. Next base: position 693 of record WRKF01000122.1, on the reverse strand, counting down.
AATTTGCTTTCCTTAATTCAGCACCTTGTTATTTTTAAAGTTGGAACAACCGTTAAGGAAAGTGCTATATTTCATATCGCCACAAACCTCGCAAATTACCTTTTAGTGGCTTGCCAATTATTCTTGGATTGTCTGTTCCCTCTAAATTTTTATTTATAAAAGTTCGGAGCATTTCTTGGGTGAACTTGTCTAGTTTAGCGTATTGTTTGGCAGCAGTTTGCGTAAATTCCACATTGTACATCAATCAGAACCCTGCCTTACGTTGCACCTCTGTCCACGATACCGTAGGCTCATTCTTAGCGATAATCTCCTCTGCCTCTTGGGCATCTTCCCAATCTTCCGTAGATTCCCTGATAACCCTTAATACTATGGATGCCATTGTTTCTCCCTGGAAGTCGGCAAAAGCCTTGAATCTTTTGTGTTCACTCTCTGATATTGGGACGTTAAGTACAGAATTTTTTTGCATATGTATTTTACTCCTCTTATATTGCAATGACTATATAAGGTAATTACCAATATAATATATCCTTTTTCTTTCTTTGTCAATCATTTTATTGAGCTGTACCACGGAAATCAATTTTCAAAATTCCAAAAATATGTTAAAATAGTTATATGGATAAAATCACAAGTATAGCTGAACATTTTTCAAGCCTTGAGACCACCAAAGAGCACAGCGGCTATTTCTTTAGTGTA
>WRKF01000121.1 GCA_009778165.1 Defluviitaleaceae bacterium | reverse complement strand
CCCGCCGTATTGCTAAGGTTAAGAGTGTGGTCGCCCGGGTTTGCAGAGTTTACCCAAGTGGCAGGATCGGCACCGCCCCACTGGCTGGGGTCGTTTATATTTGCATTTTGATTTGTAAACATTTCGTTTAACATTGTTATCAAATGGTTAAAAGCCGTGTCTAAATGGCGTATGGTGCGGGGTATAACAGTATAGTTTGCGTTAAACGCCATGCGAGCTTCTTGGTGTTGTAGGGCTCTAGCAAATTGCTGAGGAGTAAGATCTACATTTTCCGCCAAAAAATTGCCGCGCCCATCGTGAATATGGGTTGGGGCTGTACCGGGAGGAGGAACCGTAAACCCGCTTGGGTTTGTTGCAGTTACACCAGTAAATATAAAGCCAATCCGCTGGTACTGAGAGGCATGGTTAGCTGCAAATAGCCCCCTAGCCATAACAGTCCCCATTATAGAGCCGGGTCTGTCTATATCCATTGGCGGTCTGTCCAATCGTAGCAAAGCATGAGCATTGCTAAAAGTTGGGTCAAACAGCAAGGTAGGATCCCCGGGTTGCAGATGTAGCCCCACTACCGGTTCCACAAAGGAAGAACCCGGCTCTGTAAACCGTAGCCCAACATGAAACACCAACCCATCCGAAAGAAGAGGGTGGCCGTTAGCCATAATGTTAACATGCCCATTTATCGGGTTTGAGCGAAACTCTACATCTAACAGAGCAACCAGCCTGTCCATTGCCAGATTGCGGGTATCTCTAAAATCGTTTGCGGCTTGCCCGGAAGCCTCCTCGAGATTTATTCTAAAATTCATTTCTCGGATAGTTTGCACTAGGCTGTTTACATCGTCTACCATTGTTATAACTTGACCATTCAAATCCTGCTGCTGTTCTATAAGGCGGCGGTGGGTATCGTTCATTCTGTTTATATATGAGCGGGCAGCAGATATAAAATTGCTACGGGTATCCATACCGGAAGGGTTCATGGAAAGTTCCTGCAAAGAGTTCCACAAACGATTAGTTGCAATAATACCGCTCGTTCCCTCTCCAACTCTAGTAAGCTCCGACATTGTTACCTCTAGCGCAAGGGAATTGCTGTGCATTGTAGTATAAAAATTAGCGCGCCCAACTTCCATCCTGTAGCGTATATCTGTGAACTGATGGCGCAATTGCTGTATTCCTGCAATATCTGTACCCAAACCCACCTGATTTGTGGTGCTGGCGGTCCGACCAATGTTGTTGTAGGCAAAAGTCATTTGGTTAACACGCTGGCGAGAAAAACCCTGGGTACTAACATTTGCCATATTGTGACCCGTAACAGCCAAATTGCGTTGGGCAGCCTGCAAACCGCTTACTCCTCTGTGTATACTATGTAATGGCATAATAATCCTCTTTCGTTATAAAACATTATTATTAATTATTTATTGTTGCTATTGCTATTACTATTGTTATTGCTTAACATCAAATAGATTTTTGGCAGGGGTTAGATTTTGTGGGTCTAACCCCCCCTCTCGCATTAAATTGACCGAGAAATCTATATAATCTAAAGAACCTTGTATAAGTGTTGCGTTTATGTCGTTTTGCTGTTTTAGTGCATCTAGCGTTTCTTTCAGTTTATCTCTTATCTCTATTAGTTGCTTGCTCTCTGCATCAATTTTAATTATTTGGGATATTTTTGTTATGGTGAGCTTAGTATGGTCTTCGTTAAGAACTATCCCAATATTTTTCACTATCTCTTCTCGTTTTTGGTCTAGCCGTTGGTTCTTGCCAATTATGGCAGTTTCTGCCGCTGTTATTTGTTGCAGAGTTTCTATATTGTTTTTTGCGATAACATTTGCCTTTTCTTCAGACAAAATAAGCATCTCGTTAAAATGAACTTGCTGTTTTTGTAGAGTTGTAATAAGTTCTTCTATAAGACTCGCCATGGGCTTTTCTCCAAAATCTTGCTCGCTATATCCATCGAGCTAACGTTGTATTGACCACTGTTTATACGTTCAGAAATCTCTCTAACTCTGTCTTCACGCACATCGGATACTTTGGACACTGCCTCAAGCGCTGTTCTAAAGTCTTGGGCGGTAGCAGAAATGCTAACATGATCCGTTTTGGCAGGTGTTCTGCTCGGTTTAGCCGTTGTGTTTGCGTTTGTATACGCTCGTATAACACTGTCCACTTTGGTTACGCTGTTTATCATCTTGGGCAACCTCCTTGTTGATATTTTTGATATTTTTTTATTTGATCTTTTTTGCAAAAAATTATTAAAAATAATTATATATTTGTCTGTATAAGTTTATTATCGTATTTTTTCAAAAAAACATTAATACAAAAGACAAATCTATATTTTCTAAGTTTTATCACCCCTTCACCACCAAAACATCCCCGCCCTACCCTACCGCTATGGTGCTATTTGCGCTATTTGCACTATTTGCACTTGTTTTGTCATTGCCATTCGTTGTATAATGATTTTATAATTTTTTTCACATTAGAGAACAAAAAAACAACAAAAAACAAGTAACAAAAAACCTTTCTCAAACTCACACATAGAGTCTTCCATAGAGTCAGCCATAGAGTCTCACATAGAGTCTTCGTTAGTTCGCATTAGAACGTAATTTTTTCACATCAAAAACCCCTTATTACGCCATTTTGCCCCTTGCTCTTCCCATTTCTCTTCACTACCATAATCTTATCAAAATTCAGCTAAATGAGTACGTCTTTTATTTAAAACAATTTTGATTTTGTGAATTATAGTGCCAACAATTAAAGATGAACACACCACAACAATCCATATAGCCCAACCGTGGTGAGCGTGCAGCCTAGCCCAATCTTGAGGTGTTGTTGCCTCTGTAATTGTGCTTATATTAACATTTCTGATAAACTCCCCTAAAAAGTGTCCTATTAAAATGCCTATAAAATTCCCGATTGTTATCGAAAATGAGATGATTACTTTATTTGACAAAGTAAGTGGAATAATTAAAACCCAAATGTACATATAGAAATTTCTTGAAGTCCATTCTAACAAATATACGTCTAAAAAAAATTGAGAAAATACGTAAACGAAAATAAATGGCAATAGTTGGATAAATATTAGTTTCAATTTTGTAGCTAAAGTCATAAAATGATCTCCTCATCAAAAATAAGCCTCTTAGTTACTGATTGTTTGATTATATCAAAAAAATAATGGGAAAGCAATATAGCGTTCCGTATTTAATTGTCCCAAGGGCTAGAATTAAGTGGAATAACTATAATATTTAAAAAAGGGGTTGACAAAAAAATTCTACTGTGGTAGAATATCATTCTATTGCAATAGAATGATATGAAAGGAGGTACAAATATGGACACAACAATGAAACTAACGAAACTGTTCGATTCGGAACTCAAGGTCATGGAAGTTTTATGGAAAGAAGGGGACACCCCTGCAAAGCGCATTGCGGAAATTTTAGCTGAGGATGTAGGTTGGAGCAAAACCACAACATACACAGTTATAAAACGGTGTCACCAAAAGGGGGCAATAGAGCGTATACAACCCAATTGGATCTGTCGCCCTCTCATAACAATGGAAGCCGCCCGAGAGTATGAAACTACCGAACTCATCAACAAAATGTATGGTGGCGCTACAGACCGGCTTGTGGCTTCTCTTTTAGGAAGCAAAAACTTGTCAAAAGCAGAGATTGAGAAGTTAAAGCAAGTTGTCCGTGAATTGGAATGAGGTGGGTTATATGAATGTGCTTAACATCAGCATTATCGAAATGAGCATAACGGCAGCCGCTCTTGTCGTGATAATTGCTTTAATCCGCTCATTTACTATTCACAAGCTGCCTAAAAAACTTTTTGTAATGCTTTGGGGTTTGGTGCTGGTACGGTTATTGATTCCATATTCAATTTCGTTGCCAATTTCGTTACCAATTTCGTTGCCATTGTATCACCCTATTGTACCAACAGCAGTAATAACTGAAACACAGCAGCCACAGCAGCTTAGTAATAGTATTATCATAGTGCATAACACAGAACCACTGGCGGGGTTGTCCCCTATCATAGCTGTATGGGTTGCCGGTATAGCTGTAACAGCCCTGTTTTTCCTCGTTACACATTTTCGCTGGCGCAGAGAATATATGGCAGGGATTCCGTTGTGTAGCGATTATATCAACAAATGGGTTCAAAATCAGAATATGTGGCGTAATATAAAAATTCGATATTCTGATAAAATCACCGCCCCTATAACTTATGGGCTGCTAAACCCTGTTATACTGTTCCCAAAAGCAATAAATTTGCAAGACAAGACGAGTTTGCAATGCGTGCTTGCTCACGAAATTACTCACATACGGCGGTTTGATATTTTGCTAAAGTGGCTGTTTGCCGCCGCTCTGTGCATCCACTGGTTTAACCCTTTTGTATGGATAATGTATTTTTTGGCAAGCCGGGACATAGAACTGTCGTGCGACGAGGCAGTTTTGGAGTCTATGGGGCAAAGTAACAAATCAACCTATGCCTTGGCTCTTATAACAATGGAGGAAAGAAAAAGCGGCTTTGCTCCCATATATAACAATTTCGCAAAAAATGCGATTGAAGAAAGGATAAAAGCAATTATGAAAACAAAAAGAAAATCTATTTTTAGTAAAACTGTTGCCCTTGCAACATTGGCTGTTCTTACAATAGGCACTTTAACTGCATTTTCAGCAGAAACTCCTGCCCTAGAAAACGGCAGGCAGCTCGAACCGATAGGCAGGGTGGTAGGCGACAGGGTTGTGCTGACCCCCGAATGGGAAGCCAGGTTGGGAACCGGCGAAGCAAGTTTCCACATCTCCCCATTAAGCATATACACAAACATAACAGACAGTATTAACTTTTTTTCAACACAAGAAATACCGGAAGAACTATCCGAAATGCTGCTAGCACTACAACAGCAAAACGGTGCATGGCGTGTTGACGCCGATACAGCAAATTGGGTTGGAATGACCCTTGAGCAACTTGAGGCAATCGGAGCGAGGACTGAAATGCTAGACTTTTCAGCCGTTTCTCTCTTTTCTGAAGATTTTCGCGGGGAGTTTATACCGGCACCCAGACTTCTTTCAGAAGTATCCGACTCTTTATATGACCGCCTAAGAGAAAACAACCTCATCCCCATCATCAACAGCTACGGCGAAATAGTAATGTGGATACCTTTAACAATACTGGAGTTGCCCTACGATGAGTTCAGAGAAATTTTGGAGCAACTGCAAACACTTGTGATTTTTTCGGAATCACAAATAGGCACGGATATTCTTTGGGAACATTGGTTGGCTGCACAGCAATAAAGTGGGGCATTGCCCACACCCAACGAGGGGGCTTTCGCCCCCTCGACCCCCAAGGTGTTTATGGGAATATCTCTACATATACTCCAAAGCATTTTCATATGCGTTTTTTAAAGAAGGGTTATCGAATACAAGCCCGTTTATATCTTTTCCTGTTTTTAGTTAAAGATATTTGTTGATATTATGCGAATGCCAAGCTAATTTGTTCAAAGTCACTATTATAAACAGATTTGCCACTTAACCTTACGACATACTCTTTGTATTGCCTTTCTGTGATGTGATAACGACCTTTCATTTTCAAAGCGTATTCTAAGATATACTCGAAAGAAACGACTTCCGATAATTTTAGTATATCAATTCGCTTTAACACTTCTTTTGTGTAAGGGCGTTTTGAATCCAAAAAGGCTATTGATTTCAAAAATTGCTGACATTCTTCACTATTCAAAAGAGCAACAGTAATAATTGCATCTTCAATTCTATAGAAACTTAAAAAATAACAAGTATCATCTAACATAATAGGAATATCGCCAGTAATAAGGGCGAATTTTGGCTCTTTGTAGAAACCGGAAATACCAACTTTATATTTTGAAAATGAATAATCACCTATGCCAAAAATAGAAAATTTAGGTGCTTTTTTATAAATAACTGACCGTCGAGCATTTAACAAATCTTCATGTTGTATCAGATATTCCCAAACTTCTTTTTCCATATGCTTAATTACCGAGGTGTCAGCATTAACTCGTTTTTGGGGTACTATTACATGCTTTCTTGTTTCGGTTATTTCGTATGATTTTATGTCTGAACTTTTAACAAGCGGAAAAACAAACTGCCCAACAGGTAAATCGAGCATATCTCCAAATCCATTAGTAAATCCGCCATCGGGATTATATTTTAATTCCATCACTTTTGAGCAGTCATGCTTAACGCCTTGCCTCCACTCAAATTGACAAGTTCCATCTATGCGTGTTGCATCGCTATTGGCTGAGATGCTTGAAAGGAACGCACCATTTTCCCAACCAAATTGACGTTTTTTCGCATTTGTATAATAGTCGTATACGTCACAAACAGCAACATCACTTTCGCCAAGACGCACTACAAACAATGCAGCGTCGCAACTAACATTAAAGACATCATTTGCATCGAAAACGTGCATATCTGCTTTAGATATGCCAAAATTATATTTGCCTATATCTCTAATGATATTTTTCGCAACTACAGTTTTACACAGCATGGCAAGGGTGCAATTATAGCCCGAAAACTCACTCAACAACCGCAATATTATATATTCAGCTATGTCAAAATTGCCTTTGCCTGTGATAGCATCAAGCCCGGAATGTCCTTTGAAATTATCTTTTAGAGGTAAATTATGACTATTCATCGAAGATAATTGAGAATTTGTAGCCCACGGGGGATTCCCAATTATTAACATACTATCGTTTTTCGTTATGCACTCCTTAATGTTACTAAAGTCAAAAGAAAATATATCATCGTTATATAAAGCTAGGTTATCCGAAATCCCTTTTGCAAAAAGGCGTTCTTTCGTTAATGTGTAATATTCGTTACCAATTTCAACTCCATATGCAGTTTGAATATTATCAAATTCGGCAAAGGCACTTTCGATAAAATTTCCCATACCAAATGTCGGCTCAAATATCACAGTAGGCGACAAGCCATAAGTGTCTTTTAGCTTTGTACAAACCGATTGTGCAAATGAAAGTGGTGTTTGGTAATCACCATATTCAATTTTAGTCATAGTCTTATTTTTTATAATCATAATTCACAATCCCATCCACGCTGTTGGAAAGAGTTATAACTCGCTGATATTGCAATCTCCATTGAAGTGCATTTGATATAGTCAAATACCCTTGCGTTACTCCGTGTTCCAAAACTTCATCTGCCAATTGTTCAAGAGTAATCTCGTCACCAGGAATATTTCTATCCACAAAGTAAGCTACAATATCTTCTTTGATTGCTCCATCACGCAACATTTCATCAAGTCGCTTTGTTGTCGTAAAATCTGAAGTACGCTCCTGCGAAATGAAGGTGCAATTTTGAAACTCTAGTTTGCTTGTACCGTTTTCATCTTTCTTGTCATAAACAAGCACAAGCAAATTGTAGCCAAGTCCAAAAATTTTCTGTCTTGAAGATTTATATGGACAAGATGATTGTGGCTGCCGATATGAAGTAACTTTTATGTCTGTATTTATTTCCGGCGAAGACAAATCAATACCCGAAGCACTATTGCCCAATGTTATATCAAATCTATCAGAAAGATAGCGTTTTAATCTATGTTCAACAAAAGTACCAACTGCTTTACCATCGGTTACTCCTAACAATTCGGGAAAGTCGATTTGACTTTCTGCGTAACAAAAATCTTTCGCCGCTAAACATAACTGTTCAATGGTTAATTGCTCTTTTTTAGCTTCCATATCAGCTAACCCCTCTCTATAGATATATTTGATTTTACTTATTCACCTAATTATACATCGTATCAACGCACAATACAAGCATGAATCGCAACTTTATTGATTACAAAGATGGCTTTCTAATGGTCATCCTAAAAAATCCTAGCAATCACATACCTTACAAAACAAAAACAGCATCTTATAATCCGTAGGACCACAAAATACTGTTTTTGCTCTTAAAGTTGAACTTATTGGATTTTTAGAGGTGTCCAATACTTTTCAATTTTTCTGCTATATTACTGTAATACAATGTCTTCGCAAAATATACTAGCTAGTTATTTGCATAAACTTTATGGTTACAATTTCTCTCTAGGAAGTACTTTGAGAGTCCAAAATTTTGTTAGCAAGTGCAAATGAGGAAGCTCTACCTAGTAAAAAATTATTAAGCAAATTTTGCAAATTAGCTTGTGTTGTGTTTTGTGAGTTTCTTTCACTTGTAACCGGTTCATTTTTTGTATTATGTACCGTATTTGGGTCTAGTAGTTCATTTATATTGCGACCAGTAGTTAAACATGTCATGTCTACACTGGTAACAGTATCGCCTGTCCCAGTAATTATTACCCACGTTCCTTCCTCTGGCATATTTACAATACTATTTAACCTCGGACAATCCGCTTGGCTAAAGGTTCTAAAATTTGGGTCTGCAAGCCTTTCTGCTACCAAAGCATCAAGTTCTTTTCTTTCTTGTGGACATCGTGGAACACGAGGCTTCATGCAACCAAACGTAAACCCCATTTCTATGTGCCTATCTAAGTTTACCCACATATCATACCTCTCTGACAATATACATCGATTATATTTTGACGACCTTAACCTATTTCGGTTCGGTTCTTGCATACGTAGCATATGTTGCACACCTCAAGTTTAAAATCTAACAAGTCCAAGCTCAATTGTATTTTATTTATATATATAATGTCAAGGTATGTAACATAATTGTCACAATAATAAATTCCTTGTGAAATAACACCGGGAACGAAATAAAGCGTGGGCATTGCCCACACCCAACGAGGGGGCTTTCGCCCCCTCGACCCCCAAGGTTTTTATGAGAGTATTCCTACATATACTCCAAAGCATTTTCATATGCGTTTTTTAAAGAAGGGTTATCGAATACAAGCCCGTTTATATCTTTTCCTATTGCACTCTCTAGCTGTTTAGGTTTAGCAAATATGCTGCGGCCATTTATAAAATACGCCTCTTTTACAGTTGTGTCTTCCAGCTGAAATATTACAATGGAACCGGCTTTAAATAACCCGCTATACTTGCCTACTAGAACATTGCCGTTTTTGCGTAACTCATAAAACAGTTCGTTAAACACTTTCATTTGCTTACGAAACAAAAACGCTTGCACAAAGTTTGCAAATACAATCAGTATTATTACTACAACAAATGGATGAATAGTATCACCTCGCTTCAAATTTAATTATATCGCCTTGTTTCGGTATTGCGTGCAGGGGTTCGCTAATGGAAACGCTCCCCGGTTGTATATCTTGACTATCTTTGTTAAATTGTAAAGTTAAATGCCCAATATCATTAAAATTTTGTATTGCCGCACTACCTATTTCCTTTATTTCGTATTGGCTATCCCCCAATATTACATAACCGGGGGTAAAGTCTACTATTTTTTGCTCGCTGTTATGCACTACGCAGTATTCTTTTAAGTCTTGTGGTGCTTTTTCTGAAAACAAAATAACCATGTTTTTCGCTGCCAGTTCAGGCACTTTTTCGCCTACAGATACAATGATGCTCATGTGGTTTATATTTCCCTTTCAATTTTTACAGGAGTTTTTGTTTCTACGCTCAAATGTATGGCCTCCGTTATTTTTGCAGCCTCCAAACCATCTATTGCACAGGCAACAAAGTCCTTTTTGTTAATTATACAGTCAATAAAGCTGTTGATAGGATCTGCGCCAAATCCAAATATTTTCCCGTTAAACTCATTAAAAAAGTAAACGTTTGGTGTGCTTTGTTTTTGGCTGTCAAAAATTTGCAACCCCCTGTCTTGAGAGTCGGCGCGTATCAAAAACTCCGATGTTAAAATGCTTGTACGACCGTCGTTGTTTTTGGCAAAACCCGAAGGTAACACCCAAGAATTTTCTACTGTCCAAGTTGCACCATTCTCAAATGTGATAATGGACTGTATATTGTCGTAAGTATCTATACCTTGACTTGCCAAAAGTTTTTTTGTGCCTACTGCATAAACTTCGGTTGCTTCACAACCCATGTACCAACGTATAAGATCGACACAATGACTACCCAAAAAATCTACGGGCGAAGATGTATTCGTCCATTTAAACCATTTTGTGGGTACATCAATAATATCGTCCATATTCATATAACCCCTTATTGGATAGCCCTTGCTTTGCCGCAAAAGGTTATATATGCGTATAGCTGCCGGATCCCAGCGTTTGTGAAAGTCTACCGCAACACGTGTGTTGTGCTTTTTTGCCGCTTGTATGATTTTTCTGCAATCCTCTGCTGTTGTTGCTAACGGCTTTTCTACCAAAATAGGAATCTCTCTCTCAATACAAGCCAATGCCGGCTCCAGATGAAAGTTGTCCGGTGTAGCAATAGAAACCGCATCAGGAGATTCTGCATCTAGCATTTCTTGCAGGTCGGCATAAGTTTTCACTTTATATTTTTCGGATATTTTTCTACGTGTTTCTTCGTTTAAATCGCACACCGCAGCAAGGGTTACATGCGGATTTTGCAAATAAACCTCTATATGATTAACACCGTATATACCAGCCCCTACTACGGCTGTTTTTAATGTTTTCACTTTACCCCCTCCTTAAAACAAGCCAAAGCTGAACAACCAAGCTAAAACAACGGCGATTGGGCCTGTTATTTGCCTAGAAATAAGAAATGCGGGGGTGCCGTATTTTATAGTGTCCGGTTCGGCTTGTTGCATTGTTAACCCAACCGGTACAAAGTCCGCACCAACCTGCACATTAATAGCAAACAAAGCGGGTAGAGCAAACTGGGGTTGTATGCTTCCGGCGGCTATTTGTGTTCCTACCAAAACCCCTACAACCTGGGCAATGGCGGCACCGGGGCCAAGCAAAGGAGATAAAAATGGTATACCACAAATAATGGAAATTATCAAAAGTCCCCATATAGAACCCGCCAGTGGGCTAATAGCATGAGCCATAGCATTACCAATACCGGTTTGCAATATTAAAGTAATAAGCACCCCAATAAAAATCATAAAAGGAATAACCGTTGTTACAACAATATTGGTCGCCTCTTTTGCAGATTCAAAAGCCATGGAGATAATTTTACCCAAAGCCACTCCAACATTACCAACAAAACGTATAAAAAAATTGTCGTCTTGGGTACGCTGTTGGGAAACTTTTTGGGGCTGTTCGTTTGATGTTTCTTTTGATATTTCTTTCGCTTGTGCGGCAATCGGGGCAGGGCTTGTTGCATCTTCTGTAACGTAAATATGTTCCGATTCCACACCCGATATATAGTTTGTTTCTTTTATATGTTCCACCAAAGGACCGGATGGCCCTATTGGGTTCAGATTTATTGTAGGTATACCCTTTTGAGGATAAACACCGCAGCGCAACGTGCCACCACAGCTTACTATTGCCACAAAAACATCGCTATCAGCAACTGCATCTTTAAAGCCGTCAACAACCGGCAAACCGGTTTTGTCTGCTATATCCTGTGCCAATGGGTCTATACCACGACCGGTCATACAAAGTATTTTTTTGCCTTCTGTTATGGGCAGTTTAAGGCCGGGTCCCCAACCTTTTTCGCCTCTTCCAATTACAAGAAATTTACCCATTTTGCCCCTCCTTTGCATCTTTTTTCGCCAGCATGTACAGGAAAATCTTTTCTGTCACAATACCGGAAATAAGCCCAACAATTAATGCCACAATAATGGCTCTTATTGCCAACCCCCCAATAGGCAACCCAAGTGCCTGTATACCGCTGGCAATCCCCAGCCATATAAAAAGCTCCGCAGGCACTATGTGGGGAAACAACGATGTAAGCGGGTGAACTGTCCTGCCCAAAGCATCTTGAAAACCCGGTTTTCTTTTTTCCGGCAAAAATTTACCAACGGTAAGAGCACCGGGGCTACTCAAAAAGAACCACGCAAAAGTAGGCAAAACCAGGTAAGATAAAATGCGGCTCTTACCTAAAACTTCGGCAGCTTTGTTTATTTTTTTGTCACCAATTAACCTAATTAAAAATTGCACCAAAAACAAAAGTGCCAGCAATGTGGGAATGGTTCCCATAATGTTGCCCGCTATTGTTTCTCCGGATGCTTGAAAAAAGCCAATAAAACTTTCGGCTAAACCAACGATAAAGTCCATAAATCCTCCTTTTCTAAAGCAAAAACATTGTTGCTTTCATAAAAGATATAAATTCCTGTTTGTTGTTTATTTCCAACATTTGTTTAAAAAGCCTGTGATTGTTATTAATTAAAAAAATCATATCGTATAAATTTACCAGTGCTTTGTTTATCTCATTATCGAAGAACTCCGGTATACCAAGCAAAAACATAATTTGCGTATGGTCGCCGTTACATGTCCCCGCACAAAAAACAATTTTGTTGCTATTTTTATTAATAGCATGAGGTATAGAAATCTCATCACTTAAAATGGCCGCCCCTTGCCGCTCCCTCTCGAGCAGTAGCTCCAAAAAAGTTTCATCTAAAACATTCTGGGCTGTAAGCTCATTTACAACAGCAATTATATTTTCCCTGTAGCCCTGCTTGTGGTCAAGCTCCTTAAAATGGATAATAATATTGCTCTCGTTAAATGTAGCGAGTAAATTCGATTTTTTTAATATACGATTGTCGAAAATATCGCTAATTTTAATTATAGGTATCGGCAGTGGTTTTACCGGTATCGCAGTAAAAACAGCAAAATATTTTGAAAAATCTTGGAGTGTGTAGTCAGATTCAGAAAACACAGCTATTTCTACATCTTCGCCAAACGTCTCTAACAATTGGCTTTTAATAAGTTCCAATATACCCATACCGGTAGTGGAGATAATACCTATTTTAACATGGCTTTTACCTCTTTTTTTATTAAGCTCCAGTTGAAAATAAACAGCCAGGTAGGCAGTTTCGGTTTCTCTTATATTTATACCTAACTCTTTTTCCAACACGCCTATACTAACCTTTGCAAGCTCAAAGGCCAGCGGATATTTTCTTTGTATTCCATCAGAAAGCAAATCTACGCTTTCTACATAAAAGATGGCTCTGTTCATCAAAAACATTAGATGGTATTTTACGCTTTGAAAAAAGCTGTGTTCATCAAAGTCGATAATTAATTTACAATGTATTTCGTTGATTATCTTTTCGTAAATACAATATATGGAAGGTTCATAGACCTCCATTGCCTGCCTACTTACATAAGCAGTATTTCTTGTGCTGATAGGAAAGCATACAAAATCTATATCATAGGTAGTTAGCTTAAAATTATAAGTTTCGTTAAGGATATCAATAAATTTTTGTATAACATCTTCTTTTTCTTTGTAGTTTTTGTAGTGCGGAATTTCTTCTTTTATGCTAAAACCTGCGGCAACACGTTGTACTGTAATCCCCACCTCCTTTGTTAAAAGCCGCATACTGTTTTGGTTCAAGCGAAACTCATCTTGCAACTCTGCTATATATTGCAAAACACATTCCTTTAACGGAAACAGATAACTAAAATAGTCATAAACTTGATGCAAAATAAGCAACCGCTTACCTGACTCGCTACCAACAATTTGCAATCCATGGCGTGTTTTGCCACTTATATGCAGATTGTACCTTTTTAGCACAACTTTCAAATCTTTTATATCATTGTTTACTGTGGCACGAGAAACCATCAAACTTTCTGCCAAATCGTTAATTATAATGTGGTCATTAGCCAACACTTCTTTTATAATAAATGCTAGCCGTTTTTTAGAAGAGTTAAAATCAGAATCCTCCTTTAACTTACCACTCATTATTTTTTCAAAATTAGGTATGTTATGTATATCTAGGTTGTATACTCCTGCTGTGTTCACTATTTTTGCCGCTTCGGATATTTTTTCATTCAATGCACGTATGTTCTTTTTTGTTGTGGCATAAGAAGAAAACGTAGCCAAAGCGAGTTCTTTAAGCGAAACTCCTTCTTTTGCTATCAGTTGGTTCAAAATTTTGTAGTATTTTTCCTCATTAGCTAACATGAATTAATTTTATATAATAATTTCAAAAGATTCAATATAGACTTTTTTTGTGTATCCGAAAAAAATGTATACTATTAGCAATTCCGCTTAGAGCCTGTTCAATTTTTGTGGAATGCTTAATTTTTACGTTCATTTATTCCCTGCCTTTCTTTCTAACTCAATAATCCTGTTTCTTAAATCCCCAACTTCTTCTTGTAATTTCTTGCTTGTGGTGGAAACAATTATTGCCGTTAATAAAGAAAGGGCAGTAGTTGAAGTAGCTAATCCTAAAACAATTCGGAGCAATCGCATGAACACCGGGTACTCCACAGGTCCTATCCAACCGGATTCGCTAATAATTAAAACCACGGAACCGATTAGCGTAACGCCTGCAACAATCCCGATAACAATGACAAAAAAGAGTAATTTTCTAAAACTGCTTGTGTCCATACGCTTATCTCCTCCAAAATATAAATTAACTCGCCACCACCATAAGAACACAGTACCGAACAAAAACTATACCACACCCGACCCACCAATTTCTATCCTCATTTTTTTGTTCTTTGGGGTAGGTCGGGGGGATGGGCGGATTTTTCGCAAATTCCACCCTTTTATGAGTTGGTTAAATAGCCATTTTATTTTTTAAGGCTTTGCACCCATTCGATGGGCATTTCTACATTGTCGGCTACTTCATCGGGGGAATAGCCTTTTCCCAGCATTTTAAGAGCGGTTTCACGAGCCTTTTGTTCTAGCCCTTTTTCTAGCCCTTCGTTTATAAACCTATCCAACGTACCATCTTTCTCAAAATGGTCAAAAATAATTTTCCTCACAGCAACATTAGTCATCGCTAAAACCTCCTCCAAAGTTGATTGGTTTGCACCCAACACTCTAT
>WRKF01000120.1 GCA_009778165.1 Defluviitaleaceae bacterium | reverse complement strand
AAAAACCTTGGGGCTTTGCCCCAAACCCCAGCAGGGGGCCAGCCCCCTGCACCCCCGTAATTTGTCATACAAGGCAGCTGATTAAGGGGTCTAGGGACTGGTCCCCAGCGGGTGTGGGCAGCACCCACGGTTTTCACACAAAGAAAGGAGGGGGTTGTTTTTGAAAGATCACGAAATATTTGACATTATAAAAGGTCTGAACTTTAAAACACATGATTTTGATTCAGCAAAAAAAATACTTAGTTCAGCCAGAAATGACCAAGACGGTATTTATAGCAAAGATCAAAAGAAACTGTTTGGCGAAATTTTAAAAAGCGACACTAGATACAACACCGCAAGGGAGCAAAAAAGGCAAGAGTTTTTGGAAACGCTCACCGATATGTTGAAAAAAACGTCGTCTATGTATCTAACAGACGAATATTTGCAGAGCTACGCTACACACAACGACATTACCGTAAATGAGGCAAAAACGGTACATATAAATGCCGGCTGGACATTTGAGCAAGGGCAAGCAAAAGAAGAAAAAACGCAGGAAATAACAATAAAACCTTTTAACCAAATAATATTGGAAAGCACATCTGCAATAGAAGGGTATTTTGATGAATTTAAAAAAATGAGCCAAAATGACCGCGCCCGAGTCTCTGGTTTAGAATCCGCACAAAGTGTGTATGATGTTTTAGTGTGCTTTTATCGTGGTGTTGCCGCTGACTATAAAAATAAAAGCAACGCAGAAATAGTTGATCTCATAAACGAGTTTGGTAAAAAACATGCCCTTGCATCTTCCACTACAGCAGAGGGCATAGCGGCAAGCATTTTAAGAAACGCCGCTACAAACATTTTTAACTCAAATGCAAGCAGAGAAAAATACAACAATTACATAATCTACCGTACCCCAACAGTTCAAGAGGCTATAAACGTTATAAAAATGCTGCCCACGCCATCTTTGATAGAACCAAAAATGGCAAACCCGATAATAAAACAGCTAGCAGACGCTTTTGGGGATGATTCAATAGCTGTATCGCTGTATAACCATGCAGCAAAGTTGGAAGATTCTCCTTATATCCCCAAACCCGTCCAATACCCCACCGCCATGGAGGTAGATTGGAGCATAGACAGTGTCGGGCGTTTTGGCAGAAGAAAGTTAATTTTAAATATTAAAATTTCCGCAAAAACACCCTTTACCACTATCCCGGAAATGGTTTTTTACGCAAACGGAAACAACATGCGTATGCCAAGCCAAGAAAACCACTCCCACAAGCTCATAATACAAGAACGCCAGGCAGAAGAAGCGGTAGATACACACCGGCTAGAACAAGAGATAGACTGGTCGGGGGTAAGCACAAAAAAATACAATTTCAAACTGTATTGTAACCCTGGCGAGCCGATGGAAATACTCACAACACAAAGAAGTAAAATTAGCTGAAGCGAAAGGAATAGATATAATTATGTTGGAAAAAATGAAAAAACGCCTAAACTACTCTACATTAAAGGATTTTGGGCGAAAAGAAGATGGTTTCCCTTATTTTGAAATAGCAATGGCAGGGCTGCCAAGCTCCGGTAAAACAAACTACTCTACAATAGCAATCCACAAACTGGCCAAACCTTCCCATGATGGTAAAAACATGCTAATGGGCCTAGAAGGCGACACTGTTTTTTATCATCATCAGCCGGGCAGAAATTTTGAGCAAGCGGTTCAAGATATTTTTGTGGACGAAATGAAACCGCGTGCAACACAGTATTCTGCTGAAGATATAAAAGCAGGCGAAAATTTGCGGAAGGTGGAGATGGTACATTATGACCAAACATACAGATTTTCTATAAATGACACCATGGGCGAAGCCTTTAGAAACTTGAAAAACACCGGAAACCCGCTTTTTGTGAGAGAGTCTGACGGTTTTATGATTACTGTTAACCCTTTAGACATTACCGGTGTTAGGCAAAAGTTGGAGAAAACCCTGGGGACAGAAGGAATAAGAAATCATGGTGGTGCAACAACAGATGGAGAATTTATAGAAACATCTTTGAGTGCATTGCTAAAAGCAAAAAAAGATGATGCCCCTGTTGCCATTATTTTTACTAAATTTGACCTTATACTGGGCAACCCGGAGTTTGATCAGAATCTGGTTGGTCCGAATTCTAATATTGCCAAGTCTAATGCTAATATTATAGAAAAAGGCAATATTAGCTTAGAAAAAATAGAAGAATCTAGTGACGAGGTTAGAGATCTGCTTGTAAGTGTTAGCGAGGATGGTATAGTTAACCTTACCAAAAGTCTATACAGAAGAGGGAAATGCAGGTTTTTTGCTGTGTCTGGCTATGGCGATAGGCTACAAACACCAGCCCCCGGCAAGCAGCTGCCAAAAGTTAGCCCGCACAGGGTGCTTGATCCTATTTTGTGGCATTTAAAATTACAAAAATTTCTTTAAAAAAGGTGGTGCAAAGTGAGCAATAAAAACGAGTTCAAACAATTTATTTATGCACGGGGCAACTATAACACAGACTTGCAAACGGGTCAAACCCGTTCCGGTTCCGAAGGGTTTGGGATATATTTAGCTCCAAAAGGCGGTTATGCAAACGAGGCGAGCCTGGAATTTTTGAAAGACACGTTGTCACGGCAGCTACGGTCGGGCAGTTTTACATATACGCTTTTGAACAGTAGAGATAACAACAACAACGCAGCGTTATTGCTAAGGTCTGACGAGTTTGAAGAACGCCACGATCCCAGGGGCGGGGAGTTTGTGAACCAGGCATATATGGGGGATTATTCTGTGCTGTACCCATGCACTTTGTTTGAAAAAAGAGAAGCCTGGGACGCATACGACCGTGGGGTTAGCTACTGCTACGAACATCCGCCGAAACCTGAAAACGCCACAAGGGATTTGAAAGAGATCGTAGGCGACACATGCCTAGCGGAACGCTTTGAAGAGGTAGGGGCTTTTATAAGCGAAAGCAGTTGGAGGCGAAATGCGTTGATATCCGGCGTTGCGTTTTTAATGCAAGAGTATCAGAAGCCAAAGCACAAGCGACGCTTTTTGGTAATCTCTGCTGAAAGCGAAGGGGAGGTTGAAAAATGGGTAAGTGCCATACATTTTGCATTCCCGCCAAAAATGGCAGCTTGTATTAGTTTTACAACAAACGAAGAAAAAAGTTTTTGGGATAAAAATAACTGCTATATAGACAAAAACGGTTTTTTTACAAATCAAGATATATCAAAGCCTTTTCCGAAATATATGCTTGTTGGAAATACAGACAATAATTCCATTGGGGAATGGTACAAGGGGGCAGGACACGAGGTGATAAGCTCTAACCCTAAAAGGCTTGCACATTTTAAAGAAAAAGCTATTTCTTTTGAATTCGTTAAAACTGTTACAAGTTTTGACCAGACACATTGGGACTTTTTGCCTTTTGCTCAAAAATTGTTAGCATCCGGGGTTTGTGAACCCACTGCAGAGCTGTTTGATATACATGAAATGTATGCCGATGAAGCTGTGCGGGCAATTGTTTTAAATACTAACTTGCGTGATATTGGCGGTAGTGTAAAGATGGTAAAGAAATTGCGAAAATATGCAAAAAAAAGGGGGTTGTTTTAGATGATGACTATAGTTATAGCTGTTGGGGTAATTTTAATTTTAAGTTTAATATGTGCAAAAATAGATAACGATGTTCCTCGTACTGTATTGGCGTTGGTTATATTGGTTGCTTCTGTTGTTTTTGCTGTTTTTAATGCAGTACAACCTAACCCTTTTTATTTGGTGCAGATTGTGCAAGACTATGGTTTTAGCATAGAGCTTATACCGTATATTATTATAAACTCTGCGTTTTTGTTAATATTTTCGGGTGTGGTTTTAACGCTTTTAGACGCTTTTGGGTTGCTTGGCAATAAGGGGGTAGGTTGGAGCCAGAGAATAATTGTGTGGGGTGCAGGGCTTGTTTTTGGTATGGCACTGGTTGGGCTATGGTTTGCACCGTACTATATTTATTATTATTAAAACCTTGGGCGATGTCCTATTTAGTGAATTTTGGCCTATAAACAACTCTCTCGATGTAGCCAAAATTCACGCTACCCCTGCAAGGGCTTTGCCCCTTGACCACATAATTTTGCTTTTTTACTTTAAGGAAGGGAAAAACGATGGACAAAAAAATATTTTTAAAAATAACACACAGTTTTTTTGGTGCAGTTATAGCCGGCGGGTTGCTGGGGTTTATTTTGGCGTTGCCGTTTTATGATATATTGCCGGGCAATTCCGATGAGCCGGTGGTGGTATATACCACTGAGCTAGGGTCGGTGATTTGGCCGTGGTCGGTGGTGGAATATACCACTACTGATGATCCAGTGGTGGAATATTCCGTCCCCCCAGAGGAGACCACCCCGCAGGAGACAACCCCCACGCCACAGGAAACCACCCCACAGGAAGTTGGTGTTATGCCTAATTTGCAAAGTCTGCCATCTTCTGTATCGGCGGAGTACGGTTTTATTTTTTCGTACAGCGATAGACTGTTGTTAGATGAACGTGATTTGGAAATGACATCCACCGCAAACCTCCGCATTGCTCGTAATGAAATATTTGCACGCCACGGCCGCCTGTTTTACTCGCAAGATCTGCAAACCCATTTTAACCGTCTGCCATGGTACAACGGTCATATATCTCCCGCCAACTGGGACGAATCTGTGCTAAATGCAATAGAGCGGCAAAACATAGCACTAATACAAGCCGAAGAAGCAAGAAGGCAGTAACAAAAAAAGGAGAATTTCATGAAAAAAGATCAAGTATACTCACTTTTTAAAAACTTTTTCGCAAGTGTAGCAGCTGGTGCATTATTTAGCATTTTGTGGCACTGGATAAACACCAGTGAGCTATTTCACACTTTGCTGGACGAAACAGCAGAAACAGAGTGGCTGCCCGTTGCCATAATAGTTGGTATAATAGCTGCTGTGGTGGCTTTTGGTTGGTTTTTGTACGAGAAAAAACCAACCGGGGGCAGTTTTTTTGCGTCTTTAAAAAATGCCCTGACACCAAGCAGATCACACAGCTACAGCCCTGCAAAATGGATAACAGCAGGAAACTGGCTAGAAGGCGGTGCGATTTTTTTCCTTTTGCTTTATTTTGTTCTTTATCTAATAGCAACATTTTCAGGCTTTTGGGACATAGTTGTTGCTATAATTGGATTTGTTCTAATTTACATAGGACACATAGCTGTAGTAGCAAATATAGATGAAGTGAGAAACCCATTAGGAAAAATTATATTGGTTGCGATTGTTGTGGCTTGGGCGGCGTTTGGCATGGTTTTTCTCCCCATTTGGGACGATTATACTAGCCAAGTTATTGCAACGCAACAACTGCCAATGGATGTAGTGCAGATGTACGCCCAGGACAACACACTAAACTTTAGATTTATATCAGAAGTGTTGCCGGCAATTTACGAAATAGTTCTTGCAGGAGATGAACGCAACAGTATATTTGCCTTGGCGGCACACATGGTGCTTGGCATTTTGGCTGCGGCAGTTATGTTTGCGAGTGGTTTGCGTAGCCTGGTAGCAAGGGTGGTAGTGTTGGCTGTGGCGTTGGCTGTGATTGGTTTTGGTTTTGGGTTAATTACTGGGTGGTTTGCTGAAAGTGATATAAATATAGCGTGGTCGGGTTCAGCAACACAACAGAGCTTTGCCGCCAACATGCAAAATATTAACTATGGCTTTACTTATATCTCTACCGGTACAAATGTTACCATGGCAGTTGATTATACCGGTGTTCTCTGGGGCTGGGGGCGTAACTATGATAATTTGCTGTTGGGTGCAGATAACCCAATAGAAAACCCTGCTCCTGTTCAAATTATGGAAAACATTGCGACTGTATCAGTAGGCTCTTCTCATGCAATGGCAATAGATACAAACGGAACATTGTGGGGTTGGGGAAGCAATAGGTTTGGGGCACTAGGGGATGGAACGAACACACATCGTGATACTCCTGTTCAAATTATGCAAAATGTTACTAAGGTATATGTACAAAGTTCAACAACAATGGCGATAGATGCCTACGGCACGCTTTGGGGTTGGGGGTGGAATCATGCAGGACAAATAGGAGATAACGAAATAGAAACACACCTTAACCCAGTCCCCATTATGGAAAACATTGTTTCCGTAGCTATCGGCAACTGGTTTGTAATGGCAATAGACGGTTACGGAACACTATGGGGTTGGGGCGGTAACACCCACGGAGAAATGGGGCAGGGGACGCTCGGCGTTCTTAGCACACCAACACCCCCCACGCCTATTATGAACAACATTGTTGCTGTATCTGTAGGTGGTTGGCACACAATGGCAATAGACAGCAACGGAACATTGTGGGGCTGGGGTAACAATATAGGAAGTATACTAGGAGATGGTACAAACTTCTTTGGCACGAGCAATCCCGTTTCCTCTCCTATAGTAATAAGAGAAAATATTGTTGCTGTATCTGCAAGTAGCCCCTACACAATGGCAATAGACACAAACGGAACCCTGTGGGGTTGGGGTAACAATCAGTTTGGTAGGTTAGGGGATGGTACAACAGCACACAGATCTGCCCCTGTTCAGATTAGAGAAAACATTGCTGCCATACACACAGGTGGCTTGCATACAATGGCAGTAGATAACAACGGTGTGCTTTGGGCTTGGGGTAGAAACCAATATGGTCAACTAGGTGATGGTACAATCATAGACCGCCACACCCCTGTGCCTATCATGTAAGGGGTTGGTGCGAAATTAACCACACAACAACAAAACAAGAAAGGAGCAAAAAAAGCATGAGCAAAGAGCATTTTTTAAAAATAGCAGGCAACTTTTTTGGTGCAGCTGTAACTGGTGTGCTGCTGGGGCTAATTTTAACCCTGCCATTGTATGGCATATTTTCAAACAACGCCGACACAGAAACAACCCTCCCGCAGGTAGCCCTAGCCCCTACAGCACCACAAACACCACAGTTTGATGCTGTTACAAATGTGTCGAACACTGAGAGTGGCAATGCAACACAAGTATCTGCAGGTGCAGGTCACACAGTGGCAATAGACACAAGCGGGGTTCTTTGGAGCTGGGGTTCCAACTACTATGGTCAACTGGGCGACGGCACAACCACAGACAGCCACTCCCCTGTTCAAATAATGGAAAACGTTGCTAGTGTATCGGCAGGGCGTTATTACACTATGGCAATAGATACAAATGGGACGCTTTGGGGCTGGGGGTTAAATGATAACGGTCGTCTGGGCGACGGCACAACAGAAAACCGCCACATCCCTACTCAAATAATGGAGAACATTGCATATGTATCTGCAGGCACTAGCCACACAATGGCAATAGATACAAATGGTACACTTTGGGGCTGGGGCGCAAATTTTTTTGGCACATTGGGGGTCAGTGGAATGATCTCACCTAGCCATATTCCTATTCAAGTAATGGAAAATATTGCTGCTGTATCAGCAGGCGGCTTGCACACAATGGCAATAGACACAAACGGAACCCTCTGGAGCTGGGGTTGGAATCGTTTTGGGCAATTAGGCGACGGTACAGAGATGGAGCAATTTAGCACCCGCAACACACCTGTTGAGGTTATGAGCAATATTGTTGCTGTATCTGCGGGGGTTCACCACACAATGGCAATAGATACAAACGGAACGCTTTGGGGCTGGGGACGTAGTGGTGCTGGACGGCTAGGGGCTGCTGAGATAAGAGATGATCAAAACACCCCAATCCGAATCATGGAAAACATAACCGCTGTATCTGCAGGAGAGGGCAATACAATGGCAATAGATACAAACGGAACACTGTGGGGCTGGGGTCGAAATATCCGTGGTCAACTGGGAAATGGCACAACAACTGGAATTCCTGGGGGACAGTTGCACATTGAAATTTTAGAGAACGTTGCTCATGTATTTGTAGGAAGAGAGCATACAACGGGCGGCGCTTCCCATATATTAGCAGTAGATAACAACGGGGTACTTTGGGCGTGGGGTTCTAACTATTACGGTCAACTAGGCGACGGCACTACCACAGATCACCTCACCCCTGTGCCTATCATGTAAGGAATTTTTGTGAAAAAAAAGGAGTGATACAAATGCAAAAAAACTACCAAACGCACAAAAAAATCCTCTTGTTGTTGTTGATTTTTTCGTGCGTTTTCACGTATCTGCACCATAACGTTATCGTTGTGTACGCATTATACGCCCAAAATGGCATGGCTGCGGGGCTAACAGGCGATGATATAACCATGCTTGGCGGAGTTTTTGCACCATTGATAAGTATCGGCGGTAGCCCGTTTATCGCCCTAACAATGCTCTCAGGGTTAGGCAGCCTGTTAAATTCGGGTACAATAACCGCCGACACCCCGCTTGCGGGCTTGCTTACAGAGCTACCTATCGCCCAAACAGGCGTGTTTATAACTTTACTTGTCATAACAGGCGTAAAATTTTTGTTGAGCTTGCTAACTGTGTCAAAGGTTTTTTGCGATGCAACTTTGGGCAAATTGGAAAGCCTAACGGGAACGGTCTGCATGGTGGGTGGTGCTTTTTTGCTAACCTCGGTAACAGCCTACGCCGCCACAACCGCAACTGCAAACATCGCTGGGGCATCCGGTCATGTGCTAACCACACTAACCACATTTTTAGTGGCTGTCCTGGCATACGCAGCCTATTACGTTATACGTACAATGGTTTTTGCTGTTGATGTTTTAGCGTTCTTGTTTTCGCCGATTCCAGGCTTGACGGGCTTTTTTGTAGTCCTAAAACACGTGCTTATCGGCTTGTATACGTGGTTTGCAATGGTCAGCCCCGCTACCGCAAACGTTGTGGGGATAATTTTGGTTGTGGTGGCTTGCTTGGTATTCCGATGGGCAAAGCGGCTAGAGTTGTATTACAGGCGGATCTATCTGATCCCGTTTACCAACTCCATTTTACTAAAACGTGAGATCCCGCTACTACCAAAAAAATTACCCCTCGGTGCAGGCGAATTTAGCAACGTTGAACTCTGCTTAGAATGTTTCTTTATGAACAAGAACTCCGCTTTCTATAAACGGGAACGATGCTATTTTATTAGGGCGGCGGGTGTAAACTATCTTTTCAAAAGGCGAATTTTCGGCAAAACGATTAAACTTGAACTGCCGAGTGAAGTTTACGTTGAAAAACCGTTTATATTCCGATTTTTGAGAATTTTCACAGATGAACAACTACACGCAAGCAAACGGCAGATAAATTTGGTTGTTAGGCGAGAACATAGCAAAAATTTAACGGAAATAATAACGGCAGCGAAACTGATTGACTATAGGCAACCTAAGACGCAACAGGCAAAAAAAGGAATAAAGCGACTTTTCGGAAGTTTTTAGGAATTGCCTTTTAATAAAGTTCACTGTCCGCTCGCACGAAACGCGGGTGAATCCTCTGCGTTTCTACTTGCGAAGTGAACTTATAGCAAATTAACTTTTCCGTTGTCCCTTTTAAATCACAAAAGTTAATTTGCTTTCCTTAATTCAGCACTTTGTGATGTTTAAAGGTGGGACAACCGTTAAGGAAAGTGCTATAATTTCACCAACTATACTGCTGAGGTGCAAAAAGTATGAAAACAAAAGAAGGATTAGCTTTTAAAAACCTATCGACAAAAGAACAACAAGCATACAAGGCCATGCTTGCAGCCTTTTCCGTGTATGCAAGTTTTGTGGACTGCACAGCTTTAGACCCCGGCATTGGCCTACTAAAAATAATGGATGCAGTAATATCTGATAACCCCACAATAACATATTTTAACAAAACCCTAATCCAGGTAGAAGAGTCGCACCTGGGTAGGCGAATGCTTCTAACAGGGGTACAACCAAAACCCCAGGCACAAAAAATGAGCCGTACACTGGACGAACACGCAAACGCTGTCATATCTTACCTTAAAACAACACCAAGGGACGACGACTACACAAAACTTGTAAGAATTCACGAGTTTTTGCAAAAAAATGTTAAATACGATATAGAAGAATTTAATGCAAGAACCAACAATACAGATACAGCCTCTCACAATGCTTTTGGAGCGATTGTGAAAAGGCTTTCCGTGTGCGATGGCTTTGCATCTGCTTTTACACTGCTGGCACAAAAGCTAGGTTTTGATTGTATGATGATGAGCGGAAAATCAACTCACAAATCGGCAGCCGCTGTTCCCCATGCATGGAATATAGTGAAAATAGGCAACTGCCACTACCATATAGACACCACTTGGGATGCAACGAGTTGCCAAGATTTTGGCGAACTTTTTTACACATATTTTTGCATAACAGACCGCGAAATAAAAAAAAGCCACACTTGGGACACACAAACAACACCCGTCTGCTCCTGCAAAAATTTATCGTACTATGCAAAAAACGGCACAATAGTAACCAACGAAATTAAGCTAAACGAAACAATCAAAAATTTTATTAAAGATTTTACAAAACAGAAAACAGACGTGTATAGAGTAAAAATATCTAGCGGGTGTAATCTTCCCAACGATCCCGGAGATTATCTAGCACAAAAATTTTTAAAAACAGTATGCCAAGCGACCCAAGCCGATCTGCAAATAAATTACACCTGGAATAACGACATTAGATGTTTTATCTGCAAAATTGAAAAATAAAATAAGTAAATCAGGTCAAACTCATGAAGCAAAAAAAGCAGGGAAATAGCACACGGATGGTGTAATAAGGGGGTTTTTTGCGTAAAAAAAGCGCGTTCTAATGCGAACTATGAAACTCCCGATGTGAGACTCTATGGCTGACTTTATGAGTCGCTTTATGAATGAATGTATCAATTTTGATTCAAAATTTGACTTGTGGCGAGAAATATTAAATATATTATACAACATGTGATATGGACAAAACAAGAGGAAAGTTGCGACTAGCACCCTGATGCATGGGCGAGCAGCAACCGAGTTTTTTTGTGTCTTTTTCGCTTCATGCACGTCGTGATAATTAAACCGCTGTGTCTTGACAACAGGAAGGTTATTGTTTTATAATAGAATTACGACAATAGTAGTATGTCGGTTTTTAATTTTTTTATAAAACACAAACCGAGATTGAAGGATTTAAAGAAAATCCTGCGATTTCTAAAAACAGGTGATATATGTTTGAAAGATTAGCCAAAAAATATGTTAGTAACTCTTTTATAGTATCGGTATATTTGGCGTTGCGTCGCTTTTTTTCTGCTATACATGATATGAGCAGGAAAGGCGGTATGGCTAAAAAAGCCCATCGTGCGAAAAAGCCTGTTCTTTACCTTTTAGAGTTTCACGTGGCAGAACATTGCAACATGAATTGTAACCATTGTTTTCATTTTTCATCGTTGGTTAAAGAAAAATCTTTCCCAAGTTTGGAGCAGTTTAAAAAAGATATTGCAAGGCTTGGGGAGATTTTTGACAACATAAGGACTATCCGGCTGATGGGTGGTGAACCTCTTCTAAATGACGAGCTGCCCCAATTCATTTACGAAACAAGAAAGGTTTTTCCTAAGGCGAAAATTAATGTGTTGAGTAATGGACTCTTGTATAAAAAGCTGGATGGGGAGCTATTAACAGCTTTTATAACCTGCAATGCGTCGATACACGTGTCGTTGTACAAGCCAATGATACATAAAAAAGACGAAATGGCACGGCATTTTACAGATAAGGGCGTTAAACATTGGATTAGTAATCCTATTTTGAGATTCGCCAAATATATAAATGTGGAAGGAACATCGGATCCCAAAAAAGTAGTCCGACAATGTCCCGCTTCCAGGTGTACTTTTTTGAGTAACGGACATATTGCTCGTTGTCCGTTGCCATTTAATATAAAATATTTTAACAAACGTTTTAATCATGCCATATCTATGGACAATGAGCTGATTGATATACATAAACTTGAGATAGACGGCTTTGCGTTGAAAAAAAGGCTAGCCCAGCCCATGGAATCTTGCCGTTATTGCACAAAGCTAGAATGGGTAGACTGGAACCAAATACAGCCCACATCCGAAAGAAGTATTAGTGTGACTGATTTTTGTAGTGGGAAAAGATAACACTACCAGGCTATTTGCTCCGCAAATAGCCTAAGGTTTTTGCATTTTTTTCAACTTTTCTCTTCGTCGTAGCCGAGTGCTTCACGGACTATATATATAGGACGGTTTTTAACTTCTTCAAAAATCCGACCTATGTATTCCCCTATAATACCCAAAATCATCAACACCATCCCTTGCGTTAACAAAACAACTCCTACAGTGGATGCCCACCCTGCTACTGTAGTGTCTGTAAATAACCGTTGCCATAAAATAACGATTAGATACACAAAACTGAAAAAAGACATTAAAAAACCTAGAGCAGTAGCGAGTTTTAAGGGTTTATAAGAAAAGGCTGTAATAGCATCCATGGCAAGGGATAGCATTTTTCTTAGGGGATATTTTGTTACTCCTGCAAGGCGTTCTTCTCTTACATATTCGTATGCTGTTTGACGAAAACCTACCCAGCTAACCATCCCCCGAACATAACGGTGCTTTTCCTGCAAGCGGTTAACAGCATCGCATACTTTTCTGTCCATCAACCGGAACTCTCCGGTATTAATCGGCAGCTCCAAGGGGGTCATGCTATTTATAAACAGATAAAACATCTTGGCACTCCACACCTTAAAGAAGGTTTCGCCCTTGCGTTCTTTTCGTTTACCGTATACAACGTCGTATCCTTGCTTCCAAAGAGCCGCCATATCGGGCAAAACCTCCGGCGGGTCTTGCAAATCTGCATCTATTATAATAATTGCATCACCCTTGGCATATTCCATGCCTGCTGTAATTGCCGGCATATGGCCAAAATTGCGTGCAAAGTTAATAAGCCGCACACAGGGGTCTTGGCTTACTAACTTTGCGATAATGTTGGCAGTTTCATCACGGCTACCGTCATTGACAAATATCAGCTCATAGGATTCTTTCATAGATTCCATAACAGCGTTTAGGCGGTTATATGTTTCGGTTACTATATCCTCTTCGTTGTACACGGGAACTATTACAGAATAAATCGGTTTCAATGCAATTACTCCTCTCTATATAGTGGTTTCGCTTAGTATAGCAAATTAACTTTTAATTTTTTCCTTGATTTTTTCCTCTATTTGCTCAAAAATTGCTTCTGTACCCATCCCTGTTATGAGTGGTATTGCTACAATTACTTTGTCTTTTATACTGTTCGGTACCAGTGTTGTGCTTATTACAATATCGTAGTCGTCAACTTTATTGACTTCTGTTAATATTTTGGACTGAAAAATGGTGATTTCTTTGTCGTAACCTTTTGACTTGAGCCATTCGGTTATTTTAGTTATTGCTATGGTAGAAGTAATCATACCTGTACCGCACATGATCAACATTTTTTTCATACTTGTTTCACCTCTTCGTTAAAATTTTGTGCATATATATCATACCTAAAAGACCTGTTACAGTAATAACTCCCAAACCTACCCAACCAAACCGCGATAAAACAACGTATAACAATGTTGTGGTTTGTCCTCCAGATATCATAGCGGTAATGCTTGCGTGTCCTGCCAAATCAAAGTCGGAGTAGATTGCAGCTTGAGTTACTAACGGTGCTACCCAAGATGCTATCCATAACAAGCTAGCCATGTATATTGTGCCGCTAATAATTGTCCTTACTATATTTCCTTTGAAAATTGGCACCATAAGGCATATGGCAAAGGGGATAGTGGCAAGATCCACGAAGGGGATCGTAGTGTTTCCGGGCAGTATTATTGCAAGCACTATTGTGATTGGAATCAAAACAAGGGATGCGGCTAATACTGTCGGGTGCCCCACTGCCAAAGCTGCATCTAGCCCCAAATACAGTTCTTTGCCGGGGAAGCGTTTTGAAACAAAGGCGTTTGCGGCTTCAGATATTGGTAAAAGCCCTTCCATCAAAAGGGTTATCATACGGGGCATAATAACAAGCACAGCCGCTGTTTGTATAGCCAAATTACCCACTCCGCCTATATCGTAACCCGCCAGTATTCCTATAACCAAACCTATAATAAAACCCAGTATTGCCGTTTCTCCAAAAATACCAAACTTTTTTTGCAGAGACTCTTGGTCTGCCTGCAAATTTTTGATAATTGGTAGCCTATCAAATAGCCAGTTTAGCGGAAAAGCAAAAAACACCCCCGGTATAGCTATCCCATGAGGGAAAGTAAGGTTGTTAAACCCATAAAACTTGGATATAATCGGTGCAACAATATCTCCAAACAAAAACAAAAAAAGTATGTACGATATAATCGCCAGTAACCCAAGCCCAAAGCTACCCGTTATAACAAAAACTAAAGACCCTATAAAAGCAGCGTGCCAATAATTCCACAAATCTACATACATTGTTTTTGTTAAGCCTAGAATGATAAGTAAAACATTTAGACCGATACCGATTGGAATACTCATGCTACCCAAAATTGTGCCATAAGAAATTGCGGCGGCAGCGGGCCAACCCACGTCTATTGTAGCAAGGTCTATCCCTATCCGCTCCACCATAGCTTGTGCGGCAGATCCTAACCCGCCCGCCATAAGGCCAATAACTAAGTTAAGCCCGGTAAATCCAATCCCTACTTTTATACCGGCC
>WRKF01000119.1 GCA_009778165.1 Defluviitaleaceae bacterium | reverse complement strand
TCTGCCGTTATCTTTTTTTCATTATCGGATTCCAGTTTGACCACCTCTCTTCCCTACAAGTATACCACAGAACCACGGATTTTTCCAATATAAATTTACTTTCACTATTTCTATTTTTCATCCGTTTTTTCTTGTTTCTCGATTTTTTTCGCTGTTGGGGATTGCTCCTTTTTGTTTTTCGTGTTCCTCCAGCACATCCCTGGCAACCATTCCGGATTCAATAACAGACAAAAGCTCTTTAACCAAAACTTTCTTCCTCTTCCAAAAATCCCAAAAATCCCGTATTGCTTTTTTTGGGATTTTAAAGTATACTTAAAGTATACTTAAACACGAAAAAGAATCATGGGATGGAAATCCACGCTATAAAAAAGCACGCCTTTTTGTGATGTGATATAGCTGTATTTTTGTGTTTCACTTGGTTAGCAAGAGGCTAACAAGGGTTAATGTTTAGGAGGGAGTTTATGTATGCTTTATTTTCTTTTTCGCTATTTTTATCTTTAGTAGCCATGCTCGTTTTCGTAGCTGTAGCTTTGAAGGACACAATACAAAAAAAGCCCAAGAAAAAAATCAGAAGAAACTTACTTATATCTTTGGGGGTTTTTATTTTTAGTATTCAGGGCCTTTCTTTAACGTACATTCCAAGCGAATACGAATATGCTGCTACAGATACATCATCAACATCTTATGCATCATCTGCATCAACAGTAGAAGTTTTGGCGTATTCAGCAGGGTTAGGAGATACGTATGTTTCCGCAGGGTACGAAAATACAGATTCGGCACTTTTGTTGGCGGAACTGGACTTAACAGACGAAGAGCAACCAAACTTAATATCGGAAACGTCAGAAACACAGGAAACGCAAAACACCCTTCCCGCTGTGTTGATTACCGGCTTGGAGCAGGCTGTGGTTGAAAGGGTTATTGATGGTGATACCATCGTCCTTGTCGGTGGCGAACGTGTAAGGTTTATCGGCATTGATGCACCGGAAATAGGCGAACCGGGGGCTGATGAAGCTACCCTATTTGTGCGACAATTAATTGACGGCCAAACGATTTGGATGTCCGGCTCAGGTAATGACAGAGATGCCTTTGGTAGGCTACGGCGCTACATATGGCTTGTGCCGCCAACAGATCTTGCCGATCCTGTACAAATAGAAGAATTGAAGTTAAATTCCATATTGGTAGCTGCCGGTCACGCCGTTGTGTGGACTCCCTCCGGTGGGCAAGCAACTGCCGCACCAACAGTACCAACAGCACCAACAACAGGACAAACAACACCAACAACAACAGAACAGGCGACAGCTGCGGTTAATGTTGGTTATATAATCCAGGCTCCCGATCAAGGCAGGCGAGGGGAAGATTTAACCATCCGCTTTCAAGGCGAGCCAAATACTCTCTATACGCTTAGTGTTGTTTCAGCAGCAGGCAATGTTTTGACAGCTGGTGGGTTGGGGGAGACTACATCAAATGCCGATGGTGTAGCTTCGTGGACATGGAGAGTTGGAAGCAATACAGGTGCAGGAACTCAAAGAGCAACTGTTACAGGTGGAGGAAAAACTGTTAACCACAG
The DNA here is from genome assembly GCA_009778165.1 of Defluviitaleaceae bacterium. GTDB lineage: Bacteria > Bacillota > Clostridia > Lachnospirales > UBA5962 > WRKF01. The sequence continues at coordinate 12,752 of WRKF01000119.1, read as the reverse complement.
TATTGTAATAATTGTGGATTAGTTACAACATATAAATCTATATGGTTGAACAAACGGAAATGCTATAGGATAGCCTTTAAAAACCCGACGAGTTCGAGTTTTTAAAGGCTATTTGTATTATGCAAAGGAAATTTGCACAATAGTACGGTGTTTAATCGCAAAATTTTGTGGGTGAAATATATAGTGATTTTGCCCTGAATTCATTCTTGTGCCGGACATAAAATTGGAACATTTCACAAAATTGATTTTCTTGCGATTTTTTTCTGAAAAAACTCTTGACAGGATTAAAGAATTAGTGTACTATGTATCTATGTCACTAGTTCAATAGTTTTGTGAAGGGAGGATAAAAGAAAACAGATGTCAGATACGTTGTAAACAAAAAAGCATTACAAAAGTGAGGTGAAAGAGGATACATGTACTTAGATTTTTTAGGAGGTCATATTCATATGAATTTTAATGACAACACTCCTATATTTTCTCAGGTAATGGCTTACATAAAAGCACAGGTTGCCGTTGGGTACTTTGAAACAGGGCAAAAAATACCCAGCATAAGAGAAATGAGCCAAAAGCTAAAGATAAACCCAAACACAGTCAGCCGGGCATACCAAGAGCTTGAGCGGCAGGGGATAACCGTTACCCAACGAGGTTTGGGCGTGTTTGTGGCAGAAAATGTAGGGCAAAATTTGAAAGAAGAAATAGCCCGGGGTCACACAGAGCAGTTTGCAAAAGAAATGGCTACACTGGGCTTTAGTGAAGCCGAAACAGTAGAAGTGTTGCAAAACTATTTTAACAGGAAAGGGGAGTAGAAATGGACAATATTTTATCAGTAACAGAGCTTACAAAAAGTTACGGTCGCAAAAAGGTGTTGCAAGGCACTACATTTACCCTGCCGGTGGGTCGTTTGGTTGGGCTGATGGGACCAAACGCCAGCGGCAAAACAACCATGTTTAACATTATATCCGGTCTTACAAAGTTTAGGCGGGGTAGTGTAACAATAGACGGTGTGCCGGTTGGAGTGGCTACCCGCTCTCTTGTTAGCTACATGCCGGACAAAAACTTTTTGTATAAATACATGACAGCAAAGGATGCCCTTGGTTTTTACAAAGACTTTTTTCCTGATTTTAATGAAAAAACGGCAGACGAGCTGTGTGTTAGCTTGGGTATAGAAAAAGACGAAAAAGTTAAAAAAATGAGCAAGGGAACAGTAGAAAAGCTACTGTTGCTCCTTACTCTTTCTCGCAAAACCAAGCTATATTTGCTAGACGAACCCTTGGGCGGTATAGACCCATTGGCAAAAACAAAAATTGTGGACACAATACTTGGGCAGTTTACGGGCAAGGATTCTACAATGGTGCTGTCTACCCATCTGCTACGGGACACAGAAAAGCTGTTCGACTATGCCCTGTATTTAAAAGACGGGCAAATCATAAAAAGCGGCGAGGCAGACACGCTCCGCCAAGAAAACAACAAAACGTTAGAAGAAATCTATGTGGAGGTGTACAGTGAGTAAGTTAATGTTTTACTACTTTAGGGAAAAGGTGTTCTACTATGGCTTAATGGCACTGGCGGGGGCGATTATACTGTTTAGCAATATAATGCCATTTGCTGCAGGTGTTTCTATAGCTAGCTTGGCATATGCGGGGGGTATTATAGTTTTTATTATATCCTTTTTCTCTAGCTATATTGGGGATTTTGACGGGAGCGAGGCTAAGCTGCTGTTTTTAACCCCAACAAGCACGGGCAAGTTTATGGCAAGCCGCTATTTGGGCGTAGCTTGCGAGCTTTTACTGCTTTTGTTATTGGTGTGGGTACCATTTTTCCAACTTAGCCCTGTACCCATGGTAGACGAAGCGGTGGGTATGGTATTTGCGTTTTTTCAAGCAGAGGATATTCTGATTGTGCTTTTAGGTGGTTTAGCTACTGTTGTTATGTGGGTTGTTATACTTTACTTTGTTTTGATGGTGGTTGGTCTGTTCAACTTTGGCGGTTTTATCTCTGCTATACTAGGGATAATTGGTGTAATAATCAGCATGAACATATGGCAATGGGTTTTGGCTATACCCCTTCTGATAATGGGCAATCCGTTTCTTTCTACTGCCGAATGGGGTGCCCCCGGACCTTTGGGGTGGATTTTTGCCATACATATTACCACGGGACCATCTATAGCTGTGTATTTTATAACAACCATCATTTTGGCAGCAGCTACAGTTTTTGCAACAATCCACATATTAGAAAAATACGTTAGCATAGAGGATGTGTAGATAAGGAGAGCAATTAATGAAAACTTTTACTTTTAAAAATTTCAAAAATCTAGCAATAGCAAGCCTGTTTGTTGCTTTTTTGAGCGGGTGCATGACAGTAACGGTTGGTCCGGGCGGTGGCGGAGGTGTTACACTAACCGGCGAACACCAGGAGTTGGTTACAACGGTTCAGCCTTGGCAAGATCTTGTTATAATGGCACCTGCTGTGGTACACTTGTACCCACAGGAGCTTGGTACCGTAACAGTGAGCGGTGATGCAGCCGTTGTGGAAAGGCTAGTAGTAACAGACGGTGGTGGCACTCTTTCTATAGAGCTGCCCGGAGGTATAACATTTGGAGGTCATGCATTTACCGCGTATCCACTTGTTGTTACCGTTGGTACCGGCAATTTGCAAAGTGTAACTGCCGCTGCTGCAGCAACTGTTTATACGCAAGGTATTTTAAATGTAGATAGTTTGGTACTGGATTTTGCCGCTGCTTCCAGCGGTTACTTTGAAGTTGCAGTGTCTAATTTAGAAGTTACTGCTGCTGCGGCTGCCACCATCGACATTACCGGCAGTGCCGATAGCTTCACCGGAGATTTTAGCGCTGCGTCTCTTGGGCGGCTTGCCGGGCTAACGGTGCAAGATGCCGTTGTAACCGCTGCGGCAGCAAGCACTATACAAGGCATTTATGTAGAAAACACCTTAAACGCCAGTGCTGCAGCCGCATCTACCGTACAGTTCAGAGGCAATCCTGTCGTTACATACACTGCCGTAGGTGCTTCTAGCGTTACCGGTGGTTGGTAGAGAATACGTTTAGGAATTAATGTGACAATTTCCGCTTAGTACGGCAAATTAACTTTTCGTTGCTCTTTTAAATCGGAAAAGTTAATTTGCTTTCCCTAATTCAACATTTTGTGATTTTTAAAGCTAGGACAACTGTTAAGAAAAGTGCTATACAGTCCTTTTTTTAAATAATAATAAGCGGAATTGCTTACTTAATTTGACGGATTCGGAAAAGTATAAGTGCGATGAAATATGGAAGTGCTATATAAGGATTTATCAAGAAAATGGCGAAAAGTCTTGGTTGGGCTTTTAAGAGATAGCTAAAAATTGCCCCCGAAAATATTATTCTAATGCGAACTTTGAAACTCTCTATGTCACTCTCTATGTGAGACTCTATGTGATACTTTGTATTAGAAAAAACAGAAAAAATCCTGTGATTTAGAAAGATAACTTCATTATACAGTATACTCGACAGCGAAACAAGTGAAAAATGTCGGTATCATCAAAATTTTGACATTTCGAAAAAATTATGTTATGATTTCCGTGAGTTTAGTTTGTATGGCAATTCCGCTTAGCACAGCCCTTTTTTTAAAATACTACTAAGCGGAGTTGCTTCATTAATTCGGCTCGGCGGATTCGAAAAATTATACGGGCAATGAAATATGGAACCGCTATAACACTTTCACTAACAGTTGCCCAGTTAAATAGCAATAAAAAAGGGGTAAACAATGAAAATATCCACTAAAAATCATAAAAAATCTGCAAAATTTGCCCCGCTTTTTGCCGCAACCGCTAAAAAACGCCTTACCACGCTAAAGCAATATATTTTGCAAAATACCGAAAATACCGAGAACCCTACAAACACGATATTTATTTCTATATGCAACACAAAACATCGTGCCAGAGTTTTTAAGGCAACAGAAGCAACCATCGCTGATGCCTTTGATTTAGCTACAAAAAAGGTTATTGCGTTTATCCAAAAAAACAACTACAATGCAATGTGGTTAAAAGTAGATATTGTCGATTTTTCCCAAACTGTGCTAACAACCGATTTGGTAAGCAAAACCGTTAAACTAAAATACAGCAACTTTTTTAGAATGGGAATATCGTTAGATTCTGATTTTAAGATTGCTTTTTTGGAAAGCGAATTAAACGCCAATAGACTGATAAAATATTACAGTGAACGTGATATTGCCGATAAAAACGTTGATTATAATGCAAATTTGCTGAATTTAGATAATATCAACCTATATTTGCAGAATATGCAAGATAAATCTGCAATTAGCGAATTGCCAAGCGAAATAATATTTTTTACTACGCAAGGCGTTTTTTGCGACGAAAATAACGCTGTTTGGGATTTGCACAACAGCGGAATGTCAACAGGACGACGCAAAATCGCTAAAATCGCAAACTTGATCGACAATATACATATATCTGAATGTGTAATATCGGCTTCAAAATATTTATACAATATGCTGTTGCCGAGTGGTCAGTTTGAATATGGGTTTTGGCAAGATTTCAACAGAACTATCAATGGCTACAACATTTTGCGACACGCCAGCAGTTTATGGTCGTTGATAAATTTATACAGAATGACAGCCGACAGCACTTTTATTGACGGAATAAACAACGCAATGGCATTTTTGGAAAACGAAATCGAGTATCAAAACGAAAGCACTGCATTTTTGGTAGAAAAAACTGCAAACGAAATTAAACTTGGTGGAAATGCGGTTGCGATTATTGCGATGACAGAATATATGGAAGTTTTCGGCAGTTTAAAATATAACCGGTTAGTGGAACATTTAGCAAACGGCATTTTATATCTGCAAAATGTCGATACCGGTGGGTTTGTTCATGTGTTAAACTTCCCCGATTTCGTCCTAAAAGAACAATACCGCACTATATATTATGACGGTGAGGCAACTTTTGCTCTAACAAGAGCATACACATACACAGGCAAAAAAGAATTTTTAGCCGCTGCAACATCGGCGGTAGAGTACCTTATAAACAACAATTATACAAAATACCGTGATCATTGGGTTGCGTATTCTTTGCACGAGATAACAAAATATTTGCCAATTCCACGCTATTTTGAGTTTGCTCTGAAAAATGTCGCCGATAATATGCAACGAATATACAATCAAACCACATCGTATCACACATATTTAGAGCTGCTGACCATTACATGGCAAACGTATCAACGCATTTTGGAAAACGAAATATCCACAGAGTATATAACCAATTTTGATGTTAAAAATTTTGCCCAAACAATTTACAAGAGAGCTATTTATATGTTAAACAGCTATTTTTTCCCTGAGATAGCAATGTATATGAAATCACCACAAAAGGCGTTAAACTCTTTTTTTGTCCGCCATGATCGCTTTCGGGTACGAATAGACGACATTCAGCATTTTATAGGTGGATATTATTATTTGCTAAAAAATTGGGATAACATAGCGGAATATTTAACGGAAGATTTTATGATTGGCGTAACCAATGATGTTTTATAACGTGAACTTCTCACAAACCAAATAGTGTGTACACAAACCAAATAGTGTGTACACAAACCAAATAGTGTGTACACAAACCAAATAGTGTGTACACAAACCAAATAGTGTGTACACAAACCAACATTTAAGTTGCAACCGCTAAAAAAGAGGTAAAGGTGTACACAAAAATTTTTTTTGGGATAGACAGCAAGCTAAAAGCAGAAATGGGCAACTATGTAACAGCCACTGGTGAACCGGATGCCCTATCGACAGAGCAATATAACTTATGGAACAATAAAAAATATATGAATAAATATGATGTTATCTCTTTTGATGACGCAATAAAAAAATTCCCTAAGGCAGACATATACATAACATATGCACATACCCCAACCGCTATAAAGGCGGCGAAAGAAATAGCGAAAACCGTGTCGTACGAAAAAATTCATTTTCTTGCGGCTAATATAGAGTACCGTAAATCGTGTCATAGCATAGGCACTACATTGGTGTATAACCTTCATGATATATCTACTTGTTCTATAGTTGTTATTAAAAGACCCAGGGTTAAATTTAAGGGAAACCCATCTACAAATGAACGTATTGACATGTACTGTAATCTTGTAACAAATTTGATAGAAAATGCACGTTACGGCAGACCTACCCCTTGTGATAATTGCCCGTTGTTTAAACCGGGTCTTTATCCAAAAAAACCTAGTATAAAAACATTCTGTTTTTTGCAGGAATTACCAAAGGCTACTTGTAATTTTAAATGTATCTTTTGTGCTTCAACCTTGAACAATAAGTGGCACAAATTAAGAGATGCAGTAGGGTCAACAACAAGAGATGTTATTAAAGAACTTTCACAAATGCCCGAGTTTAACAGAGAAGATTTTACGATACGGTTGGCTAACGGCGAACCAATGGCAGGTCGCTATGCTAATGAAATATTGGATATATTATTAGCTTCAAAATGGAAAGTTGACATAGTTTCCAATTCCAGTATTTATAAAGAAAAACTTGTGCAGTTAATGAATACAGGGCGAGTTACTGAACTATGGACATCACTTGATTCCGGAACAAGGGAAACTTTTCTGAAAATTAAACAGGTAGATATGTTTGATAGGGTTGTTGAAAATTTGAAAAGGCTACCGTTGCATAAAACCCTATTCTACCTAAAATATATATTTTTGGAGGGTATAAACGACAACGACATAGACATTGATGGATTTTATGAAGTAGCGAAAGAGCTAAAAGCCAATATAATATTTTCTGCAAATTCTTACGAAAAAGAAAACAGGCTATATACCGACAAAATGCTGTTATTAACAGAAAAAATTATAAAAAAAGCAAAATCTGATGGCTTAAAAGTAGGCTCTCACAAAAACCATCTGCACCCAAGCGACCAAAAATTTATTAGCGAAACGTACAAAAACTATAACCCCGTGCCGTAGCCTTCTGACCCTACAGTAGTTCAATTTTAAACCAACCCTTTAAAAGTTGGGCTAAAACTGCTGAATTTGGGAGGCTATTTCACTTAATTTTATTTTGCGAAAACCGTTAAATTTGTTACAATGGAGATAGAAAAAATGCAAATCGTAAACGAGCCTTATCTAACCGCCAAAGAAATCCACGAAATTGATCAATTATCGGAAATAACCTTAGGAGATTATTTGGCGAAATTGCCAGCCGAAAAAAAAGAACTTGCCGTGCATATTTTCACCAAAAACACCAACATTAAAACGTTGCAGGTTGTCTATGAAGAAACACGAAACGGTCGAGATAGGCTTGTAAAAATTCTGGATGAAAACGGTATAAAATATGCTTAAAACATACGCACTATTTGCAGGTGTGAACGGTGCAGGAAAATCAACTTTTTTTAGACAATTATCCAAAAATTCAAACATCGACCTTGGCACAAGAATAAACGCTGACGAGATTGTACAAAAGTACTTTAATCACGATTGGCAAAACGCAATGGTGCAAATAAAGGCGGGTAAACAGACAATTAAGCTGTTTAGAGAATGTCTGAACGGCGAGAAATCTTTTAATCAAGAAACAACCTTGACAGGCAAAACTATAATAAGAAACATTCAGCAAGCCAAAGAAAAGGGATTCAAAATAGCATTTTACTATGTTGGTTTGGAAAATGTGCAACTTTCCATTGATAGAGTCGCAAATAGGGTAAAAGACGGCGGACACGGAATTCCCACAGCGGATTTACTGCGGCGATACGATAACTCGTTAAAAAATCTTAGAGAAGTTTTGCCGCTTTGCGATGATATTTATATTTACGATAACTCTAAAGATATTTTAGTTGGTACGGCGAAACCGTTGCTTGTAGTTAAAAATAGGCAAATTCAGCTATTAGCGGCAGATTTACCGATTTATATTCAAAAAATTTTGGTGGATTTCTGTAAACAACTATAGAGTAGGTGTCCTTTAAAAATCAGGCTAAAACTGCTGAATTTGGGAGGCTATTCCACTTAATTTTGTTTTGGAAAGGGTCGGAATTAAGTGGAATAGCTATACACAGACTTTTTAACACAGGCTTTTCGCTACGACGAGGCCTATCCTCTAACATCAAGCAAAGTTTGCTTTAATTCTTCTTCAATTTTGGCTAGTTCTTGGGTTGCTGCTTGTCGAGCTTCGCTTCCTTTTTTCTGTATTTCCAACACACCATTTATTGTTTCTATTAAGTTTGTATTAGTTTTTTGCAATGTCTCTATTGATACAATGGAACGCTCGCCTTCCTCTGCTATTGACAACGAGCCCTGTTTTAGCATTTCACTGTTTTTTTGTAGCAGGGCGTTTGTCATGTCGGTAACTTCTCGCTGGGCTTGCAGGGCTTTTTGGCTATTGGCAATCCCCAGAGCTATCACTATTTGATTCTTCCACAACGGTATACTATTCACTATGCTAGACTGTATTTTTTCGATTAGCACCGTGTTGTTGTTTTGTATTAAACGTATCTGAGGAGCCATTTGCACACTTATTGTGCGGCTAAGGGTCAGGTCGTGGAGTTTTTTCTCGAAACGGTTGGCCAAATCAACCATATCACGCAATTTTTGAGCCTGCATTTGATCTCCCGTTTCCTCCGCTACCTTTCGTTGAACAGGTATTTCCTCATCTCTAAACTGTTGCAGCTTTTCTTCCCCTGCAATAATGTACAAGCTCAGCTCTTTAAAATAGCTATAGTTGTTTTGATACATAGTATCTAACATGTGCAGATCTTTCAAAAGTTGGCGTTGGTGGTTTTCCAAAGATGTGACTATTTTGTCTATATTGGTCTCCACACTGGAAAAGTTAGTTATTAGCTTGTCCACCCTGTTTTTTGTATTCCTAAACAAAGCAAAACGTGGCTTTTTGTCTGCGTCTGTGTCAAATTCTTTTATGGTTGTTACAAGATCGGTAAGATCTTTGCCTACCTCGCCCGTGTCTTTTGTACGCACGTTTTGTAACACATTATCAGAAAATTTGCTGATTTTTGTTTGAGCCGGTGCACCATACTGCATTACTGCACTGCTATCGCTAAGGTTAATACCATTCACGAGTTCTTCCACTCGTTTCCTTTCTTCTTCAGATAGCTCCTTTGTGAGTTTTGGGGCTACCGGGTTCATTTCCGGTTTGGGCGTAAAACTCTGAAATTCTTCTTGGTACTCTACAAGTTCCATGTTTGTTATCTCCTTTTATACTTTTTCTATTTTAGAAAAATTGGCCATAAATTTCTTGATTTTTCCGTTAAAATCTATTGTTACTTCATAATCCTTACCCGCAGGATAGATCTCCTTTACTGTGCCTTGACCATATTTTCCTTGCACAACTGTGTCTCCCACATCAAAGTCGAGTGTAACATCTTTTGGAGGTGGCAGCAATGGCTTATAATTTCTTCCGATAATTTTCGGCACTTTTTCGTCAGTAAATTTCTTTATTTCCGCAAATTTGGAAATCCCCTTTTTTACGGGCATAATGGGTTTTACTGTTCTGTTTTCTATGAGTTCCTCCGGTATCTCTCTCAAAAAACGCGAAGGCATATTGTGAATAGTTCTGCCATTTTGCAAGCGGGTTGCGGCGGTAGTCAAATACAGCACTTTTATTGCTCTGGTAATGGCTACATAACACAGCCGACGCTCCTCCTCTAGCTGTGTTTCGTTTGTGTAGCTCTGTTGGCCGGGGAAAATACCCTCTTCAAACCCCACAAGAAACACCACGGGAAACTCTAACCCCTTAGCTGAATGAACAGTCATTAGGCTAACATAACCTTTATCTTTATCATATGTATCAATATCCGCAACAAGAGATACTTCCTCCAAAAAAGCTGCTAGGGTAGGGGTCTGCTCTTTATCTTCATAACTTTCTTCAAACTCTGTTGCCTTGTTTATCAGCTCTTGTATATTTTCCAACCTTCCCTCATGCTCTATCGGGTCGTCTCCAAGCTCTTGCTCGTAATCCGTCTTTTTTATTATTTCTGTTATTAATTGGCTGATGCTTCCCTTGAACTCCAACAAATGCTCAATTAAAGAAACAAAATCGTCTATTTTTTTTGTTTTAAGCCCCAACTGGCTAGAGTTCTTTAGGGCATCAAAAAAGCTAATTTCTGACTGAAAAGCAAAAGCGGCTATTTTGTCTACTGTAACAGACCCTATGCCTCGCTTGGGTACATTCACGATACGGCGCATTGCCACTCCGTCTTTTGGGTTATGCAACACAGTTAGATATGCCAAAATATCCTTTATTTCTTTTCGGTCATAAAAACGCACCCCCCCAAATACCTTGTATGGCACATTGTTTCGTACAAGGTGGTCTTCCATAACTCGGCTTAGAGAGTTTTTCCTGTAAAGCACTGCCACATCGCTGTAGGTTGTATAGTTATCCTTTATCGTCTTGGCAACAAAGCTGCCTTCGTCTATATCGTTTAGGTTAGTTACATATATTACTTTCTCGCCTTTCGGTTTTTGTGTCCACAGAGATTTATCTTTCCGAACAATATTGTTACGTATTACACAGTTGGCAGCCTCTAATATATATTCTGTTGAGCGATAGTTTTGCTCCAACTTTATAACCTTTGTGCCGGGGAAATCTTTTTCAAAATCCAGTATGTTCCTAATATTTGCACCGCGCCAGCCATATATACTTTGGTCATCGTCTCCGACCACACAAAGGTTTTTGTGAAGATTTGCAAGCATGTTAATGAGAGTATATTGAGCAATATTGGTGTCTTGATATTCGTCTACCATAATATATCTGAAACGGTTTTGGTATATCTCAAGCACTCGGGGATTATTCGCAAAAAGTTCCAAAGTTTTTAAAATAATATCATCGAAATCTAGCGCATTATTTTTGAACAGTGCTTTTTGATAGTGGTCGTAAATTTTCGCAAAAGTTTTGTCTTTGATATCAGTAGCAATCCTTTCGTAATCTGCGGGAGACATTAGCCCATCTTTAAGATTGCTAATTTTATTGGCGGCACTTTTTGCCGAATGCACCTTTTCGCTAATATTGAGCTCTCGGATGCATTCCCTTAAAAGCCGCTGGCTATCGGTCGAATCATATATTGTAAAATTACTGCCGTAACCCAACTTGTCTATATGTACACGCAATATACGTGCACACAGAGAATGAAAAGTGGAAATCCAAACACTGTTTGGCCCGTTTAATATACTTTCCAACCTTGTTTTCATTTCCTTGGCAGCTTTATTTGTGAATGTTATAGCTAAAATGTTGTAGTCCGGAGTTCCTTGCTCCATAATATAGGCTATGCGGTGGGTTATTACCCTAGTCTTACCACTGCCTGCTCCGGATAGCAAAAGCAACGGCCCCTCTGTGTGTAGTACGGCTTTTCTCTGTATTTGGTTTAAATCTTTTGTTATATCACTCATCACTTTCATCTCCATTACTCTAATATATAGCAGTTCTGTATTTCATTGTTCTTATATTTTTTTGAAGCTGCCGAATTAAGGAAGCAATTTCCGCTTAGCAATATTTAAAAAAGGACTGCACTAAGTGGAATAGCTATATAAATTATACACCAAATTTACGGTTTTGTCTAAATATATAGCAAACGTGAAAATATTTTTTTAATTTTTTAATTCGTGGGTGCCATTGCCATGTCGATATAAAAAAACAAAAACAACGGAAACAGGTGGTTTTCGTCGTTTTTGTTTTTAGCAATAACGCTATAGCCATAACATAACAGCACATAATAGCAATCATATAACTTGGCAAACTTTCATATCTACACGACCATCGGGTAAGAATTGCACACCCTCCGCTTCCAACATAGCCTTGCGCACAGGGGCGTGAACTCCGCCTGCAATACGTCCGTCAAACATTACAACACGTTGCCACGGCACGTTATCCACGGAACAAACACGCATCGCTCTGCCAACCTCTCTTGCAGATCTAGGTCTTCCAAGGTTTTTGGCTATTTGTCCATAGGACATAACTTTGCCTTGCGGAATCGTTCTAACCAAATCGTAAACCTGTTTGTAAAACGGATTTATCATTGTACAAAAGGACGTACCAATTGCCAAACGGAGCTGGCAGCCGGACCATAGTTATGAAGCCCCGCCGGTGCAGGCCCAAAGCCTGTTGTAGTTACTTCTATGCGTAATACCTGCACTCCCGTAACGTCAATTTCAATATCATAAGGTAAAGGTTGATGAGAGGTTCTTGAAATAACCTCTAAAACTTCACCGTCGCCATAAAAGGTAAATGTTACGTTGGATGTACGAGTGCCGGAACGATGGGCAACTTGTGCAGTTAGGGTTGTGTAACTGTTGTCTAAATCGTGATAGGATGTAACTATAGTTCCGCCACGAGCAAGAGGATTCGTGCGATACGGTATGTTGTACCGACTGGCCGAATTTGCAATTCGCACAGAAGGTGCACTGTTAAGCGGTGTGTCTATATTAGTTGCGTCAAACATAATCTCCCTAAGGCTAGTAGCATCTAGCTCATCTGTGGGCAATTGCGTTGTCGTTGGAATCGCAGGAGCAGGTGCCGCCACAACTATTTCGATAACTTCCTCAGCTTCGGCAGCTTCTTCGGTTTCAGTAGCTTCCTCTGTTGGTGCTGCCACAACTATTTCGATAACTTCTTCAGCTTCGGTAGCTTCATCGGTTTCGGTAGCTTCTTCGGTTTCAGTAGCTTCATCGGTTTCGGTAGCTTCTTCGGTTTCGGTAGCTTCATCGGTTTCGGTAGCTTCTTCGGTTTCAGCGGCTTCTTCGGTTTCAGCGG
>WRKF01000118.1 GCA_009778165.1 Defluviitaleaceae bacterium | reverse complement strand
GGGCAGATGGGACCGGGATAAACCTAGCAATACATCTGTCCAAATCCTCAATATCTACCGGTTTGCTCATAAACTCAGAAAAACCTCTGCTCATGAACATATCCCTTTGCCCGTCGTCGTTGTTGGCTGTCAGTGCCACTATGATTCCACCGTAACCCATAGCTCGTAAAACCTCTACCGTTTGCATACCATCAAGCTCCGGCATAATATGATCCATAAAAATAATGTTGTATATTTTACCGGTTTCTATTTGCTTAATAGCCTCAAACCCGCTGGTGGCTATTTCTACAGTTATGCCGTAGGCACTCAAAAGGCTTTTCATAACATACAGATTAGTTATCATATCGTCAACCACCAAAACGTTGCCATAGTAGGGTACAGGCATATTGCTTATTTCATTTTCCACGTCCTCTTCGCTCCTTTCGTATTCGTCCAAAGTACAACCCCCCTTTCCCACGTGTATTCGGATATTCGCTACCAAAGCATATCATTAAAGATTATATGAAAGATTATATGGTTAATCACACACCCATATTATTACGACTGATATGATAACCTAATCTCCTAGTAATTTTCAGTATTACTCTTCTCACGGATTACATATTATCTTATTATAACACCTTTTCTTTTTTTTGTCTATTATCAATCTAATTGTTCATTTGTATATTTACCTATTTTTTACGGATATTTTACGGAATATACGGAATATATGATAAAAAAATAAATTTGCAAAAAACCGTATTTTGTGCTATAATTCGGAAGACTTAGACCACACATAGACTTATCGAAAACATGGTGCTGCTGTTATGGCTCTTTCGGCTAATACTGCCCATAAGTTTATCGGCAGATTGTTTTCAGCAACAAAGACTATGGCGGAACAACCAAATTTGGAGGAAAAAAATATGAGTGTTATTTCAATGAAAGCACTACTGGAAGCTGGTGTCCACTTTGGTCACCAAACACGCCGTTGGAACCCTAAAATGGCTCCCTACATCTTTGCAGAGCGTAACGGTATTTATATAATCGATCTGCAAAAAACCGTAAAAGAGTTTGAAAAAGCCTACGAAGCAATAAGTAATATTGCGGCTCAAGGGCAAGATATACTTTTTGTCGGCACAAAAAAACAAGCCCAGGAATCAATAAAAGAAGAGGCGCTGCGTTGCGGCATGTATTACGTTACGGAACGCTGGCTGGGCGGTATGCTTACAAATTTTAAAACAATAAAAGGACGTATCGGCAGGCTAAAAGAGCTAGAAAAAATGGAAGAAGACGGCACTTTTGAGGCTCTGCCCAAAAAAGAAGTTATTGCGCTTCGTCACGAAAAGGGCAAGCTAGAGCGTAACCTAGGCGGTATCAAAGAGATGAAACGGTTGCCGGGTGCCCTGCTTATTGTTGACACCCGAAAAGAGTCAATCGCAATAAAAGAAGCCCGCAGCCTTGGCATACCCATTGTTGCCATTGTGGATACAAACTGTGATCCGGAAGAAGTAGACTACGTTATCCCGGGCAACGATGACGCAATTCGTGCAGTAAAATTGGTTGCATCCAAAATGGCAGATGCTGTGCTAGAAGCACGCCAAGGAGAGTCTTTTGACCCATCCGAAAATGAGGGTGGAAAGGACGAAGCAGGAGAAACAGACACATTTTAAAGAGACAACCGTTAGTAAAGGTGCTATATATAAACGCTAAATCAAGGTTAAAGGAGAAAATCAACATGATAACCGCCGCAATGGTAAAAGAACTTAGGGAACGCACGGGGGCAGGGATGGTCGATTGCAAAAATGCCCTCAAAGATTCTGCCGGTGATGTAGAGCAAGCAGTAGAGATCTTACGCAAAAAAGGTATGGCAGCTCTTTCTAAAAAAGCAGGTCGTATAGCGAGTGAAGGTGTGAGCTATGCCAAAGTGGAAGATGGCATGGGCATTATCCTGGAAGTTAACAGCGAAACAGATTTTGTCGCTAAAAATGCAGAGTTTACACAGTTTGTTGCCGATGTAGCCAAACAAATCGCAAAAAGCAGCACAACACTGCCGGAAGAGCTATTAAAAGAAAAGTGGCTTTTAGACACAAATTCTACTGTAGAAGACATATTGGGACAAAAAACCGCTATTATCGGCGAAAAATTAAATATACGCCGTTTTGAAAAATATGAAACAAAAAACACCGTTTTAACATATATTCATGCCGGTGGCAAAGTAGCCTCTATGCTAGAGCTGACAACAAATGACAATCCCACAGCAATAGAAGCAGGCAAAAACATTGCTATGCAGATTGCGGCAATGAACCCAATGTTTTTGGACCGCAGCTACGTTTCCGAAGAATTTATTGAAAAAGAAAAAGCGATACTGACCCAACAAGCCATCGATTCCGGCAAACCCGCAAATGTAGTAGAAAAAATGGTAGAGGGTCGCTTGAGCAAAAGTTTAAAAGAAATTTGCTTGATGGATCAAGAATACGTTAAAGACGGAGATATGACAGTTAAGCAGTATCTGGACAACGTTTCAAAAGAAGCGGGGACTAAGGTATCTATCGTGCGTTTCGTCCGCTACGAAACAGGAGAAGGGCTAGAGAAAAAAGAAGACAATTTTGCAGAAGAAGTCGCAAAAACAATGCAAAGCTAGGTGTAAAGTAGGGCATTGTTAGGCTTCGGTTACATTAGTTAACGAAGCCTAACAATGTGTGTTGAGCAGAATGGCTAAGAAGGATAACATATCTAAAGCAGATGAAAAAACCAAGATGCAGCTTATAAGTAGCGATAGCATCTTTGATTTTTTTGAGAATGTAGTAGGCATAATAGAGCAAGCACGCCGACATGTAGGACGCACCGCAGATTTGACTATGTGCGTAACTTATTTTGAAGTCGGTCGTATGATTGTTGAAGAAGAACAGGGTGGTAAAGCACGTGCTAAATATGGACGCAGATTACTTGCTGAACTATCGGCGTTTTTGAATAATCGTGTAGGCAAAGGGTTTTCAGAGTCCACACTTAAAAATGCTCGAAAATTTTATAAAACCTATTCGCCATCAATTCAGCATATAGTATCTACTGAATTGGAAGCTGATGGAAAGAATCAAATTCGGCAAACATTGTTTGCCGAATTATATCCGTTTACTTTGGGGTGGTCACATTACTTGATTTTGATGCGAATTGAAAATCAAGATGAAAGACAATTTTATGAAATTGAAGCTACGAAACAGCAGTGGACTTTTCGGCAACTGCAAAGACAATATGGCAGCAGTTTGTATGAACGTCTCGCTTTATCCCGCGACAAAGATGAATTTATGCGCTTGGCACAAGAGGGGCAGCGAATGGAAAAGCCACCTCATATGCTAAAAAACCCGCTTGTGCTTGAATTTTTAGATTTGGAAGAAGATTCGTCCTACAGTGAAACAGATTTGGAATCAGCAATTATTAGCAAGCTGTCAAATTTTCTTTTAGAGCTTGGGAAAGGGTTTTTGTTTGAAGCACGACAAAAACGCTTCACTTTTGATGAGGACCATTTCATAGTAGATTTGGTTTTTTACAATCGTCTTCTTGATTGCTATGTTCTGCTTGACTTAAAAACTAGCAAACTAAAGCATCAGGATTTGGGACAGCTTCAAATGTATGTTAATTACTTTGACCGTTATGTAAAAACCGAGAAAGAAAACCCTACGATAGGGATTTTGCTATGCAAGAAGAAAAATGACAGCGTGGTGGAATTGACATTACCGGACAACAGCAATATCTACGCTTCCGAATACAGTCTTTACTTGCCCGACAAAACATTGCTACAAAGCAAATTGGCAGAATGGATAGAGGAGTTTGAGGAAATTTATGGCGGTACAGAAAATGAAAGTGATGCTTAGGAATTATCACGAAATAACACGCAATGGTTGCCTTGTTGACATAGAGGTAGGGGCAAATGATTATGATCCTACTTCTATTTTTCCTCAAGATATAGCTAACGTTATCGTAGAATAGGCTATAGTAGTGTAAAAACCAAAAAAGATTGCCCTTAAACAGATGCAGTCTTTTTTGATTGCCAAAAAACAAATTTTTAAAACCCATCCAAGAGATCTACCGTACAATCTCTCCGTATGGGTTCAAAGTTTGGAGCATCCCTCCAAAGCAGAGTTTGTCAGGAGTATATGTTACGTACTACGTCTTTGATTTGATCTACTGGTTTATCAAAGGATAAAGCCTTTTTCCAACCAATGGTTCTAGCCATCAAAAGCCACGTTATAACAAACATAGCTATACCTGTATACAGAGCAAGAACAGGAACATCAAAACCGTACCCTAGCAGCGTGAAAAAATACACTACCGGCATCTGCCCGTATAAAACTCCATGTAGAATACTGTCTAAGAGCAGGGTGGCAACCGCACTAAATATAACGGTGTAGGATAACGAGAAATCAGCCCCATAATCCTTTTCAAAAGTTTTCGCAATACCTAAAAACACAGCTGCCACAAGTATCATAGTCACAAAAAACGCTACATTACCCCAAACACTAAACAATGGCTGGTATGCCACGAAATTTCCCAGCCCCAAAAATTTAAGTAGTTGGTACGAGAACACCAACAAGAGCATTAATTTTAAATTTATAACTTTTCTCATTTACGATCCTCCTTTAATCTCCATTAACATTGGCGTTGACGTTACGTCTAGAATCAAGTACATTATATCACTTTCGACACTATATGTCAAACAAAAAAATCACAAAATTTCGTTTAACACCAACAAAATTAATCGTGAACTTGTGTGTCATTTTTAGGTTTCATCTAAAATTACTGATGTAAGCCTAAAAATGACTGCACTCTAAACTTTAATAATTATTCAACATTCCCCCTTCCCCCATGGGTATACAAATTAATTTCGTTTCCGTCTGTGGTAACTATTATTGTACCCACATCTGCTGTATTATACATGGGGATTCTTTTTGTGTAAAACAGGCTCACAACCTCTTGGGTAGGGTGGCCGAAAGGGTTGTTTGCGCCTGCACTCACTATAGCAACCAGTGGATCCACTGCGTACACAAAATTGTGATACGAGGAAAATCTGGAACCATGATGAGCCACATTTAGCACATGTGCTCGAACATCCTTTCCTTTTGATAATATCTCCCTTTCCGATATTTGGTCTATATCCCCTGTAAACAAAAAGCTAACATTGCCATAAGTTAACCGCAACACAAGGCTTGTGCTGTTTGGATCCCTAAAAAAAGTGTCATCAAAAGGAAAAATCACCTCCAGCACAGCATTAGGGGCAAAAAAGGTAGTGGGGGAATTAATAAAACTAACGGGGATATTATCTCGTTCTGCTGCCCTTAAAAGCATATAAGACAGCTCATAGTCCTTGTCCAAACCGGGGGTGGTATAAATTTCATCTACCCTTTTGTTACTATAATTTAGCAGCTCTATAATGCCGATTATATGATCTGCGTCTTCGTGAGTTACAAATATTGCGTTTATGTGGTTTATGCCTCGGTATTGCAAATATGGGATTAGCACTCGCATCCCTGTGTTTTCCCCGATTTCTCTATGCCTGTGTCCGCCACCGTCTATTATGTAGGTTTGGTTGTTTAGGCGTATAACGATAGCCTCGCCCTGGCCTACATCCAAAAATGTAACCCGCATATTGCCATCGCCCATGCCGACCAAAACTAAAAACCCGGCAAGACAAACGGCAAAAGAGGCACGGTAAATAGGGCGAGGTTTTGGGCTGCTAAACAGCAAAAAAAGCGAAGCAAGAACAGCGTAGTAAGCTATAATCTCTATTATGCTCGGCCTGCCGATTAGGGTAAGAGCGTTTGGCAGGGAATGAAAAAACGAGGCTACACCGTAATATACCGTAACCAAAAAATACAGCCCTCCGGAAAGGAAAAAAGAAAGGCCGGGCGCGACAAGCCCAACGACAGCTACAACAAAACCAAGTATCACCAGTATTTTGCCGCTTAAAATAACTATAATATTGGCAAAAATGGAGTATGTCATTATATGAAAAAAGAAGTAGGCAAATATCGGGGCAAGCGTAAGAAACACAGCCACATTTACGGCAAAGTGGTTCATAAAATGTTGATATTTTAGCAATCGACGCAAAATAGGCACTCTAAACACAAAAAACAAAAGCCGTTCAACAGGTTCCGTGCCAACTGCTATACCATATACCGCTCCAAAAGAAAGCAAAAAACCTGCATCGAATAAAAACAAAGGCTGATACAAAAGCAAGATAAAAGCAGCGAAAGATATGGATGTGATAAAATCTCGCTCCCTGTACAGCACACGAGAAAATACCATAACCCCTGCCATTGTGCCGGCTCGAGCAACAGACACCCCGCCTATCATAAGCCCAAACAGCACGATGATCCCCAGAGTGAGCAATGCACTTGTTTTTTGGTTAAAAAACTTGTCCAGCAATTTGTTTATTGCCAAAAAGAGTATGGATAAGTGCAAACCGCTCACAACCAAAATATGATATAACCCTGCGGTTCTGAAGGTGTCCAAAACCTCCGGATCCATGCTACTGCGATCCCCCAGCACTACAGAACGCATTACAGAGGCTTGCATTGGTGGCAAATTATTATCAAAGACTGCTATCAGCCTGTGTCTGAAATCTTGCAAAACACTTGCCAATGTAATGTTAGTTTGCCCGAAATGCACAATTACGGGAAAAATAGTGTATTGCACCCCTCTAGCCCGCAAAAATTGGAATTGGTCAAACTGGCCGGGGGTGCTTGGTCTGCTCAAGGGGAGCAAATTGCCTTGTATCTCCAATTGTTGGCCAATATTTGCGTATTGATCATATGACAACAGAGCTTGAATTATCATTGTTTCGCTTATGTGCGTGTTATTTACATAAAAATTTTGGGTACGCAGCGTGATTCTTTGGCGACCCGTTCGTGTCATATCTATGGCTGTTACTCTACCTTCTATTAAAAAGTGCGCACCCTTATTTACGTAATCGTCTATTATTGCATTTTGGGGAGAAATACTGTTTATTAGGCTAAAATAGCCAACGATAAAAACGCAACAAAAAACAACCCCCATTTTTGTGCCATAGATTTTATAAAAAAAGACGCTTAGAAATATAACAAAGACTAGCGAAAACAAAAATGAATTTGCAAAAAACGTGCCGGTTATGATACCGGCACATAAAAATATCAAAGATACTAAAAGCGGTCGTTTCATACTTCTCCGTGGTCTATGTCGGAGTGATCATCCTCATCTAGCAAAATAAAACGTAGAGTGCTGGAGGCAATCGCATATTCTTCCTCGGAGTCTATAGAGTCTAGCTCTACATCTTCTCCAACGTCTTTACAGCGGAAAATAAGTATTTCTTCCATGTCTTCTTCTTCTGCACTTTCCGGCAGAAATGACATATATTCTTGGCCGTTTGCCTCGAATCTGCCAATAACATCACATACTATTTCTGTGCCGTCGTTTTGCACAATAACTACGGGTTCATATTCATCGTTTCCACAGCCGCAACCGCAGGTGCAGCCTGTTTCAGGTTTAGTGTTAGATTTCATTTTTTTCTCCATTTTTTAGGGCTAATTTAGTGTCGTGTTTGTAATAAACACTGCATTTTCGTGCCAATCCACTTGGTAGCCTAAAGCATAGGCGACAAGTCTAATGGACAAAAAAGGCTCCCCTCCCAACACATGGTTGGGAACAAGATCCCCGGCACCGTAAACAAAGGGGTAATAATATTCTGCGTCAAAATTGTCAAAGTTGTTAACAATATCTGACAAAGGAACGAGTGTAGTCCTGTTCAAATTTATAGACATTATATCCAACAACACCCCATCTTTAAAAATGTTTATAGGTTCTTCATAAATATGGTGGTGTATAAAAGGTTGCCAAAAGTCGTAAGCACCAAAGCTATAGCTTAGTGAATAATCCAACCAAGCTGCTCTTGCCTCTAACCATGTTATAAAATAGTCCAAATCATCGGATGTTTGCCCGGGAAAGTGCCTTTCAAAATCCCTTGCGAAATCTATCTCATATTTATCTGACAAATATCTTAGGTTATATATAGTTCGGGGCAAGTAAGTTTCACTAACTTGAACCCATCTGTTGGCAACGGAATAGTAAAAGTCGGGATAGAACATGAGGAATCTGAACCACTCGTTAACTATCCCTACATAAAGCCCTAGGGGATCTTCAACAAAACTGCTGTTTGCGTGGTTGGAAGCAGCACCGTCAAAATCCCATATGGGGCCTTTGTACAGCCTTCTGCTTTCCTCTTGTCCGTCGATGAACATAAAAACGCTTCTTTCCGCCGCCTCCGGAACCTTGAACAGCTCCTTTACTATAAAAAAATCAACAAAGCTGTCTAAATCTATGAGATTTGTAATTTCGGCGGTATCTTCACGCAGGGCTCGGTTTATACTGTTAATGTACGCCTCGACATAATCAGCATGAGCGGGGGTGCGACCGGAAGATCCGGGGTACCTTATATCATAGAGGAGGTTATTGACCACAACAAAACTTAGCCCCTCGGTTCCATCTTGATATGCACTGGTATCAAGCTCCAAAAAGAAACCGCTAAGGGCGGGGTTTTCATCCCAATTAATGTTAACCCTGCCGGGGCTTGTATCTCGCTCGTCTGTCAATTGATAGACACCCATATATTCGCCGTTAACATACAAATGCAAAAATAAAGATGACGGAACAAAACTCATATGCCCCATTTGGGACGCAAGGTAAAAAGCCGCATGGTTTCTCATTAGAGATCTATCAAAATAGTTTGCAAGCAGAATCCAGTCTGTAGCCTGGTAAGGGGAGGCAAAAAGAGAGATGGGTTCTTCTGCTCTAAAACGAAGAGGGCGCTTAGCCTCTGTTCCGTACCAAGTAGAACTGCCCCTGCCCCTTATTCGTATATTTGTTTCCTCCAAACTGTATTCTGTGTTTGTAATGGTTAACGTTCCGTTGTGCCAAAAAGTTCGTTCTTGTATGAATGGGTTATAGTGGCTGTTTATATGCAAAACAGGCAACTCCCACTGCACTTCATTTGCGAATACGGGCAAACTAAAAAACGGCATTAGTACAAGCAGAACCAAGAAAATTTTTTTCAATTTCACTATCCTCCTATCTCGCTTATTGTTTTGGTATATTGAAATTTGAAACAAACTCGTCCATACTATAACATATGCCAAAAGAAATGTAAAGCCTTGATATTTTTTCTTTTATTTTGTGAACCGATCCATACGATTTTTCAAAATTGTGTCTTGTTTTAGGAGTGCGATGTATGTTATAATATTTCCAGTTAGGTTTCGTATTTAAAATAGACTTCTCGGGAAACTATGCAATTGCAGACTCGGAATAGCTGTTACGCATCCCGGCAAGCCTAATGTCATAATATTATGAAAGGTTGTTACCATGATAAATATCCCAGAACCCTCGCAAGCTGAACCGGTACCTTTGGCAAAAATGGTGTCAAGATTTTCGTTGCAATCTTTAACACCAGGCACCGATATCCACAAAACTTTTCTTAGTGTGCCTAATATTAGCAGGCCCGGATTGCAATTAGCCGGTTTTTATGACCGATTTAACAACGAATATGTGCAAATGTTGGGTCGTAATGAAATGTACTACCTTGCCTCTTTATCAACCGAACAAAGAAATGCTTCTCTTGAAAAATTGTTTGCAAGTGGCATACCATGTGTTGTTATAACTCACGGCATGGACTTGCTCGACGAAATTTCAATACATGCCACAGTCAGCAATGTTCCTGTTTACTCAACAAAGCTCCCTTCTTCCGAATTTTCCTCCGAAGTTCTTAGATGGCTTAAAATGGAGCTTGCCCCAAGTATTACCCTTCACGGTGTTCTGCTGGATATTTATGGAGAAGGGGTAATTATTATGGGGGAGAGCGGTGTAGGGAAAAGCGAAACTGCTCTGCAACTTATTAAATTAGGCCATCGGCTAATAGCAGATGATGCTGTAGAAGTACGCCGTATAGCTACCGGCACACTAATGGGAACATGCCCAAGTGTTATCCAATATTTCACAGAAATACGGGGTATAGGCATCATAGATATAAAGCAAATGTTTGGGGTTGAGGCCATAAAAACATCTCAAGTTGTGGATCTTGTACTCTATTTGGAACATTTTGACGAAAAAAAAGCGTATGACCGTATGGGGCATGAAAGCCACACAATAGATATATTGGGGCAACAGGTCTCCCATGTTACGATACCAATAAGACCAGGACGCAACTTGGCTGTTATATGTGAAGCTGCGGCTGTTAATCACCGCCAAAAGAAAATGGGTTACAATGCAGCAGAAGAGCTAAACAAACGGATGCGTGCCTTGTTTTCTAATGAGGAAAATTAAATCATGTACAAGATAGGTGTGGATTTGGGCGGCACAAACATTGCCGCAGGTATTACCGACCAAAAAGGCAAGCTGATTTATAAAGACAGCATAAAAACAAGAAAAGGGGTAGAACCCGAAGAGATAATAAAAGATATTTACGAAATCGCAAGCAGAGTAATATCTGATCAGGGGTTGACCGAAAAAGACATACAGCACATAGGGATAGGTATTCCCGGCACAATAGACTACAGGGCTAATGTGATAGAATACGCCCCAAATATAGGACCAAAAACAGGGTTCGAGAATGTACCAATCGGGAAAATAATGGCTCAATACACTAACATACCCATCCTTGTGGAAAACGATGCCAATTGTGCCGCTCTCGGAGAGGCTATGCAAGGAGCGGCAAGAAACTACAACAACTCCCTTGTTGTTACCCTTGGCACAGGGGTTGGGGTCGGAGTGGTGATAGACGGCAAACTTATGCGGGGAAATGTAGAAACGGGACACCATATTATTAACACAACCGGACCCGTTTGCGGGTGCGGCCGCAAAGGTTGTTTAGAAGCATATGTATCTGCCACTGCTCTCATACGAGATGCAAAAGCGGCAAATTCACCAAAAATATTGGAGTTGGCAGGCGGCGACGTTAACGACATAGAAGCAAAAAATGTTTTTGATGCCGCCGAAACCGATGACCCAAAAGCGTGTGAGCTAATTGAAAACTATTTATTTTACCTGAGTATTGGCTTTTCTAACTTTGCCAACTGTTACCCCGTTCAGGCTATTATTATTGGTGGTGGTATTGGCAAGCAAGGCGATAAACTAATAACCCCATTGTTGGAAAGATTACGCAAAAACGCACTTGGCGGAACATGGACTGTAGACATATTAACAGCCGAGTTGGGAAACGATGCAGGAATAATAGGTGCAGCAATGCTTGGGTAATGTAATATAGCAAAAAGGAGCAATGGTGAACAATAATTTCTTGACCCTTGGCGAAGACAAACTTTTTTTTGATGAACCCATGTGTAATCACACCTCATTTAAAATTGGCGGCAAAGCGGATATAGTCTTTTTGCCGGAAACACCGGAAGATATTGTGGAATGTATAAAAATTTGCGAAACGCACAATATCCCCTATTATGTAATAGGAAATGGTACAAACCTTTTGGTGAGCGACAATGGTTTTAGAGGGGTTATAATAAAAACCGCTCGTCTTAACAAAATAACAGAGATAAAAAACGGGCATTTTTATGTGGGAGCAGGAGTAAACATGCCTGATCTTTCCGATTATTTTTTGGAGCATAGCTATACCGGGTTTGAGTTTGCCTGTGGTATACCCGGCACTGTTGGTGGCGGGGTTTTCATGAATGCCGGTGCATACACAAAAGAAATGGGGGACATCGTTATATCTGTTGATTTGCTCGACAATGGCAAAATAACCACACTTTCTAACGAAGAGATGGAGTTTGGTTACAGAAGCTCTGTTGTGAAAGGCACAAACATGGCCATTTTGGGGGCTACGTTTTTGCCGGAAAAAGGGGAATATAACGAGATAAAAGAAAAAATAGACCATTTAACAGCCCAGCGCAAGCACAAACAACCGCTGGAAATACCAAATGCCGGTTCAACATTTCGGCGACCCAAGGGCAATTTTGCAGGTCAGTTAATACAGAACAGTGGCATGGTAGGGCAAAAGGTTGGCGGTGCCATGGTTAGCGAAAAACATGCAGGGTTTATTATAAATATCGGTTGTGCCACATCTGAAGATGTGCTTGCACTAATATCTAAAATTAAAAAAGCGGTAAAAGAGCAGTTTGATGTGGAACTGGAAGAGGAACTTATACATATTGGGGAATAGTAGACTTTCATAGGAGTGTTTGATGGAATTTGTTATAGTTACCGGCATGAGTGGTGCCGGAAAAAGTGCTACTCTAAAATTTTTAGAAGATTTAGACTTTTTTTGTGTAGACAATTTGCCGCCGCTGCTTATCCCAAAATTTGCCGAGGTTTGTTTTCAGCCCGGTTCTGATATAACGAAAGTAGCTTTGGGGATAGATATTCGCGGGGGTAGGTTGTTTGGCGATCTTTTCGCTACACTGGACAGCTTGCCATACGAATACAAAATACTTTTTTTGGATGCAAGGGATAATGTTTTGCTAAAACGATACAAAGAAACTCGCCGCCGTCATCCCCTTGCACCCGGTGCAATAAGCGAGGGAATACAAAAAGAGAGGGAGATTTTATCGGATATAAGACAGAGAGCCACATTCATACTAGATACAAGTCACACTCTCTCCAGAGAGCTAAAAGTCCAAATAAACAACATTTTTTTGGAACAGGCTCACTTTGAAAATATTACAATCACGATAATTTCCTTTGGTTTTAAAAATGGTATACCGACAGATGCAGATATGATATACGATGTGCGGTTTATACCGAATCCTTTTTATAAAGATGAGCTTCGTCCGCTAACGGGCAACGATGAGCCGGTGCAGGAGTATGTGTTAAGCCATGCCGTAGCCGTTACTTTTTTGGAAAAGTTAAAGGATATGTTGGATTTTACAATACCATATTTTATAAAAGAAGACAAAAACCAACTGGTGGTAGCTATCGGCTGCACCGGGGGCAAGCACAGATCTGTAACCTTGGCAAACAAACTGCACGAACACATGAAAGCAAATGACCACAATGTAGTAATTAACCATAGGGACGTGAATAACCCCAAATGAAACCGGAAAACTTCACAAACAAAGTAAAGTTGGAAATAAGTGAACAGTTGGGAGCGGAAAATTTTCCCCAAAAATATTTGGCGGAGGCTTTTGTGAAAAACGGTTATATAACCGACCCAACAAAAGCGTATCACTTGGAATTTGTGTTTAAAGATGTTGCCGAAGCCCAAAAAATATCCGAAACTTTGAAAGCACTGGGTATAAAAGCAAAGGTAATACAACGGAAAAACTATTACATTACCTATGTAAAAGATGGGGAACATATAGCGGATTTTCTTGGTATAGTTGTTGCACACAATGCGTTAATGGATTTTTATAATATACGTATATTGAAAGATATTAGTGGCAAGGTTAACAGAAAAGTGAATTTGGAAACGGCAAATATAAACAAGACGATAAGTGCGGCTCTTGTACAAGAGGAAGATATAAAGTTTATATTGGCTCAATCCAAAAATGTGTTGTCGCCCCAGCTAAAAGAACTGGCTCTTAACCGCATAAACAACATGGATGCGACGCTAAAAGAACTGGGGGAGATGTTCACACCGCCGTTGAGCAAATCGTGTGTTAATCATAGGTTACGAAAGATCAAACAAGTGGCAGAGCAAATACGCAAAACAAAGTAGAAAGTATAAGGTTGGGCATTGTGTATACAATGCCCATAACCTATTCAACCTCCAACAGTGATTTTCAAGGCATTATTCCGGATATAGCATATAAGCTAGCTTTTTTGCATTACGCCCCCATTCAAAATATTTTTTGCCGTAGTCTAAAGCTAGTGGTATATGTTTTTCCATGGCTTTTTTGTCGGAACTTTTAGCCATTTTTAGGATAGCATTGGAAAGTTGGGTAAGATTGCCCAATTTGTACTTTGTGCCTAACGCCCCGAAAGCAATAATATCATCTGCGGCATCTATATCGCTTGTGATGAATTTGCAACCGTGAAATAGTGCCTCTGCGTATACATTGGGTGCACCCTCCAGTTGAGATGTTAGAGCAAAAATTTTGGCAGCATCATATTCTTTGTATAGATCTGCTTTGTTTGTTATGGGGCCGGTCAATATAATGCGTTTTCTCAATGCCGGAGTCTTTGAATACATCTCGTTCATCTTTGCTTGAAAGGCGGGTTCTACGGGACCCACTAACCTAACTTTCCAAGTTGGTAGGTATTTTGCGATATTTAAAAAGGCTTG
>WRKF01000117.1 GCA_009778165.1 Defluviitaleaceae bacterium | reverse complement strand
GGGGCAGTGCCCCTTGACCCCATAATCGCGAGAAGTTTATGCTCCCAAAATAACGGGGGTCGAGGGGGCTAGTCCCCTCGCGGGGTGTGGGGCAGCGCCCCACGGTTTTTTTCAAAAGGAGTAACCATGAAACGCAAAACTAGAGATATGATACAAGGTTACGGTTTTTTGCTACCATCTATTATAGTGTCTAGTGTGTTTTTGGGCATAGCCACAATCTTTGTCATTTTCCTTTCTTTTCATAGAGTCAATATGATTACCGGTGCAAGGGAATTTATTGGTTTTGAAAACTACCAAAGAGCTCTTATAGACCCTTTGCTGCACAGAGCCATACGAAACACACTCACATTTTCTGCCGTTGTTGTACCGATACAAACTTTTATTGCACTCGTAGTAGCTGCGGTATTAAACAGCAAAATACGTTTCAAAAAAACTTTTCGCTCTATCGTGTTTCTACCTACCCTCACGTCTTCTTCTGCGCTAACCATGATATTTATGTTCATGTTTAGCATACGCGGGCCCATAAACGAACTTTTGCTCAGTTTCGGCTTTTTAGCCCCGGGCGAAAATATCAACTTTTTGCAAAGTATGCAATTTGCACTTCCCATTATAATGGTTATGAATATATGGTCTACTTTTCCTATGTACATGACGTTTTATTTGGCAAGTTTGCAAGAGTTGCCAAAAAGTTTGTACGAAGCGGCTTCTATAGATGGAGCGGGGGAGGTAAAAAAGTTTTGGCATATAACTATACCATATCTGCGGCCTATTACCACATATGTTATATTGACCGGTATTATAGGCACATTGCAAATGTTTGATCAAGCATTTATATTTTCTGATGGCGACGGGGGTCCTGCAAATGCCACACTAACCGTAACCCTGCTAATTTACCGATACGCTTTTGGCCCCGTAAACGCTATGGGTTATGCCGCAATGATTGCAATCGCACTTATGGTGCTAATCTTAACAATCACTTTCATACTAAATAGACTGCGCAAAGAGGAGAAAATATATTGAACCCAAAAAAGAAAAGCAAAAGAAAAAGCCCTGCCACGATATTTTTGTATATAATCTTGCTCATTGTTTCTGTGGCTACGTTATATCCTTTTTTGTGGATGATTGCCGCTTCCTTTATGCCCCTATCCGAAATAGTGGGGGGGAATATGCGTCTCGTAAGCCCATACATGAGCTGGGACAACTTCCGATTTATACTAAGTGTAAATACCCAATTTCCCCGCTGGTTTTTGAACTCTTTTATCGTTGCTACCGTGGGGACATTGTGCAATATATTTTTAAACACAATGGCAGGCTACGCCCTGTCCCGTTTAGAGTTTAAAGGCAGAAACCAAATGTATTACGCGCTCTTGGCACTTATAATGATACCAAGCCAGGTGTTGCTTGTGCCAAATTTTTTGCTTATAAACTCGCTTGGTATGCTAGACACATATTCCGCACTTATCGTCCCCGCTATGGTAAACATAGGGTATATATTCCTCATGCGCCAGTTTTTTATCAATTTTCCGTCAGAGTGTGAAGACGCAGCCTATATAGACGGTTTAGGTCGAATAGCGTGCTTTTTTAGGGTATGTATGCCGCTTGCAAAAACAGCCATTGCAACACAAGCTATATTTATATTCATGGGCTTTTGGAATGAGTTTACACGCCCAATGATGTATCTGCGGACAATGAGCCTTTTTACGTTGCCGCTGGGGCTACAAACTTTTCAATCAAGAGATGCAGGACAGATGTGGAACCAAATAATGGCTGCTGCCTCGCTCACTGTTATTCCCATAGTTATTTTATATTTTGTGTTTAACAAATACTTTATGATAGGGGTTAGGATGGATGGAGATAAATAAACAAACAAACGGACTTGTACCCGAGTTGTTAGCTTGCAAACTGGCTATTTTTGATTTGGACGGGGTTATCGTAGATACTGCTCATTATCATTTTTTGGCGTGGCAGCAAATGGCAGAATCTATAGGTCTAAACTTTACAAAACAAGACAACGAGCGGCTAAAAGGCGTTTCTCGCAGCCGCTCGCTAGATATAATACTTGAGATAAATAACACACAGCTAACTGCACAAAAAAAAGAAGAGCTACAAGAGCAAAAAAACAACCGCTACATACAATATATAAAAACGATACAACCACAAGATATATTGCCCGGTGCAAAAGAATTGCTCGTTTATTTGCGAAGCGTAGGAATAAAAACAGCCATAGGATCTGCAAGCAAAAACGCCCCCATGGTTCTTGACGGACTCGGCATAACCCATCTTTTTGATGAAATAGTGGATGGCAATACAACCCAAAGGGCAAAACCGGATCCGGCGGTATTTACCATAAGTGCAGATAGGCTAAAAATACCATATAACCAATGTATAGTGTTTGAAGATGCACAAGCCGGTATAGATGCCGCTCTTGCCGCGAAAATGACTGCCGTGGCGATTGGCGATTCGACTATTTTGCAGGGTGCAAAATATTATCTAACCACTTTGGCACAGATAAAGTTGTAAAACAGCTCCGTATCTCAGGAGAGATTAGGGCGTGTTTTCTGTTGCTAAGCCGCTAAAAAACACGTTCTGTTTCGGTTTCCAATGCGAACTTACAAACACTTTATGTCACACCCGATGTGTGACTCAATGTGTGCATTGGATATGGGCTAATGGTTATAGCAAAAAAACTAATCTAAAAGCAGGTCTATCAACCTTTTTCTGGGTTTGATTTTTTTCTTGCAAATGTTATCGAAATATGCTATACTTATCGGCGGCGTGGGTCAGAAGATTAGTTTTTTTGCCCTGTGCGGTAAATTTATTATACTAAAGATTATATCTAAGAAAGGAACAGTTGAGCAATGGACACAACAATGGACACAAATAAGAGAGTTGGCAACAAGCGGATATGGAAAATCGCTTTGATTGCCGTGGTAAGTGTAGTGGTGCTTTTTGCGGGAGCGTTTTTGGTACTGTGGTTGTTAATGGGCAGACCTAGCCCTAATTCCGTGGATGCCTCCCTAATGCGGACGAGAACATTTACAGCTGAAGAACTTGCGCGGAGCGGGCTTGCCGGTAACGCTGTACACATGGTGCAGCAAATAGAACTGGCACACCCTATTTTTTTGCCTATCCCCCAAGTTTACGGGCTTTTGCCGGGCGATTACGAAGAAATTCGTGAATGGTTTTTGGAATACGCCAACCGCCCCGATATTACGGCTATCGACTTTGGATTTGCCGCCTTACGATATATCGCCACCTTGCAAGACGGGCATATGAGCGGTGCTGTGTATATGCGTGCTGAAGATGGGTATTTTGACCCCATTGCGCAGGGCAATGTACTTGATGTAACGTGGGTGATGCAGGACGGAAATTTGTTTTTTGAAGACGGCTCGCAAGTGCTGGAAATTGGCGGGGTTTCTATATCGGAAATTTTCGCCGTAATAGACCGCTATTATTTCCACGAAAATGAAATTTATCGAGATTTTAATTATACCCTTGTTTCACGGTATTCCAAAATCATCGAACGGGCAGGCGGCGAGGTTTTGGCGGATTCGGTCGCTGTAACATTGTACGATAACGGCGATATAACGACAAGGCTTATCCCTCATTTTATCCCGTGGGCTTTCAACCCTTATACCGACGATGTTGATTTTATTATCCGCCATGAAATGATTGACGATATTTTTTACATTGACTTTCGCAGATTTGTTTTGGGCGACCACATAACCGAAACGGCGGCGGCGATTACACAAGCCGTAGCAAATGGCACACGCCATTTTATCATAGATATACGAGGAAATGGCGGCGGCGACAACCGTGCGGGAATGGCTTTGTTGGAGGCAATGGGAATCAGCGCTTCGGAAGGTGCTTTTATTCATCGTGTTAATCGGCTGGCGGCAAATTCGGCCGCAAACGGCGGGCATAGTAGGTTTGATTTTCCTATATGGGGGCTGTTTGGTGTAGATTACCTTCTTTTTGATTGGAGTTTGCATGAAAACAGTAACCCGAATGATGTTTTTGTGTCTGTTCTTACTGATATGTTTACATATAGTTCAGCTACATTTTTTACGTATGTGGTGCAAGATAGTGGCTTTGGCAATGTTATCGGCAGTCCAAGCCGAAACGCCCCCAATTTGTTCGGGAACATGGTAACGCTTTATTTGCCGTATTACGATATGTGGCTTCCGCTTTCGTACGGTTATTTTATGCGACCCGATGTCAACGCCGACCCCAATGTTTTGTGGCCAGATATTATGGTTGACCCTGCTTATGCGTTGGATGTTGCTATAGAGTTTTTGCAGGGGTTGGAATAATTTGGAGGTATTGCAATGAAAATGAACAGATTGATTTTGTTGGCTGTTTTGCCCTGGTTTTTGGCTAGCTGTGGCGAAATGTTAGCGACAGAAATTGCTGGAATATCGGAAACAACAGAAGCTGTCGCATCTGCCAACAATCTCGCTGTTGTTCCCATCCCTTTACCCGAATTTATCCCCGACTACATCACAATCCAAGGAGTGCCGTTTAGCACGGAGCTAACCGAACTGGATTTGACCCGTTGGATGCTTGAAGAATACGGCATAACGGCACTTAGATACATGGTAAATTTGACCCATCTAAATCTAAACCACAACAACGGACTCTCCGATCTAAGCCCATTGGCAGGGTTGACAAATTTGACGGAACTACGGCTTCTCGACAACGCCGCCACAGATTTTTCCCCGCTTGCAGGGCTGACAAATCTGACAAAACTGGAGCTTACCGTGAGAAACTTTGACGATGCGGATTTAACGCCGCTGATGAACCTAACGAACTTGACGAATTTTCGCCTGACTTTGGGCGGTGTTTCATACCCAACCGAGGACATTAGCCGATTGGCGGATTTGCCGACGTTAACAAGGTTGGATATGTGGCACAACCAAATCAGCGATTTAAGCCCTTTGGCGGGCTTGGCAAATTTGAGAAGTTTGGATTTGTCCTTCAATCCGATTAGTGATTTAAGCCCATTGGCGAGCGTTACTAACCTACGAAGTTTGTCCGTAAATTCCGATATGATTACCGACATCAGCCCGCTTGCAAATTTGCCCAATTTAAGAAGCGTGCATTTACGCTACAATACGGGCATGGATTTATCACCGTTGCAAAACACTCCGCCGCAAGTGCCTTCACCGTCCGCCACCATGGCTGATAATCCGCATCCTTTCGCCGTGGCATTGTCAGAGTTTTTTGTTAACCTCACAACCCCAGGCTACGATTCTTGGGATATGCCGCATAGTTATCATGCGGTACTGGTGGACATTGACGGCAACGGCACTCTCGGCGTGGTGGCAAGCAGATGGTTTTTTGACGGAGCCAGACCGCCTTGCCCCTCAAGTTGGGGCTCTGTCAGCATACAGCCCCGTTTTGAGCAGAAATTATTTTTTATACACGATAACCAACTGCACGAGGTGGATTGGCAGTCGTGGAGCGTAACGCCGTCTGGGCGGCTTGTGAAAGTAGATGCGATTGGCGCGAGCGATATACTTTTCACAATGCGTACGCTGCTGACCGTTGCGGACGGCAGGTTGATTGCCGAAAAAACTCTGGGTATCAGCGAATATACCATGGCGGAAAGCACGTATTCTGTGAATTACCACAATAACGCAAATCTCATTTGGAGTGCTTACGATGAGCCTCATTTTTGGCTAGATTTTGAGGAACACACAGCACTCACGCACGAGGAATTTCACGAAATCATGGAGCGGCACGGCTTGCACGGGGCTGGTGTGGCGTGGCGGCTACCAAATGTCGCTTATGAGATTTTGGGATTGTCGGCGGGCTAGCAGATATTCATTGCACCTTGACAAAAAGGATGCTCTGTTACGTTGCTGGATTTTTCCCAAGATAACGACATGGAATAATTGTTTTGTTGGGTGGCGAGTTAATTTAGGAGGTTGAAATATGAGCATGGAAGCAATAATGGGCGGATTTGCCTCTTCGCAATAAAAACAGGCATTTCGCCTTTTTTGCTTGTAGATTTTCGGCGGATTTGGTATAATGGATTTAACAGAAAAACAGGCGACACGCCGCAGCTTTAGGGGGATATTATGATTAAAAAGACGAATAACAATGAGGTGCTGACCAAGGGCGAGGCACAAGAAAAGTACGCAAAACTCTATTTCAGGTACTTATTAGTTGAGGATCATGGGGTTCAACATTACGAAGATAAAATTATAGTGATGTACACGTCGGACACGGAAGAAGAAATTTACGCATCGCCAAACCACGATGAGGACGGAAACAGGCTTAGCATTTCAGAGGGGAGTTGGGCAGGCAACCCCACCGTTATGCACGTTGGAGGTGTTTACATTGTCTAACAAACCGATAGCCATCTCCTCTGAGGGACGTGGCATGGTTGAGGTGAATTTGAAACCATTTAACGACGTAACTTTGGCAAAAACGTCTTTCAAGCTAGACACAGGCGCGGACGTTACCACCATCAGCAAAGCCACACTAAACGACCTAGGCTACGACAACGACTGGATAGCCGCCAACACAATAAACGACCCAAAGAGAACCATGCAATCCGCAGGAGTTGAGAAAAAGTCCGCTACTTACGTAATACTGCCAGCCGTCAACTTTTTCGGCAGAGATTTAGTCAACTGGCCGCTACACATCTTGGTGGATGACGGCAAGGATTACCCCAATTTGATAGGGCTTGATATTTTGCGGTATTTTATCGTTACTTTTGACTTTGCGAAGTGGGAACTGATTTTGATTCCGATTGACAATCCGAAGAAGACCAATATTATTTTGGAAAATCAGCGGATTTATACCGTCAATACGGCGGGGGAATAGCGAAACACCGCAGGGGTGGAATTTTTGACATTTCGCCCTTTTTGCTTGTAGATTTTCGGCGGATTTAGTATAATGGATTTAACAGAAAAACAGGAGACACGCCGCAGTTTTAGGAGGATATTATGATTAAGAAGACGAATAACAACGAGATAATCACGCTCGAAGAGGCTCAAGAAAAGTACGCCAAACTCTATTTTAGATATTTTCAGATTGAGAGTAACCTTTCGCAGCCTGGCGAAACGAAGATTGTAGTAGTGTACACGGCGGATACCGAAGAAGAAATTTACGCATCGCCGCAATATGACGACAATGGAAACCGCATTTACACTTATGAGGGACATGGGGCTGGCGACTCTACGGTTATGCAGTTAGGAGGGGTTTACATTGTCTAACAGACCACAACCCCTCTCCTCAGAGGGACGTGCCATGGTTACGGTGAATTTGAAACCGCTGAATAGTGTAACTTTACAGCCAAAGCCTTTCAAGCTAGACACAGGTGCAGATGTTACCACCATCAGCAAAGCCACACTAAACGACCTAGGCTACGACAACGACTGGATAACCGCCAACACAATAAACGACCCAAATAGAACCATGCAATCCGCAGGGGTTGAGAAAAAGTCCGCCACTTACGTAATACTGCCAGCCGTCAACTTTTTCGGCAGAGATTTAGTCAACTGGCCGCTACACATCTTGGCGGACGACGGCAAGGATTACCCCAATTTGATAGGGCTTGATATTTTGCGGTATTTTATCGTTACTTTTGACTTTGCGAATTGGGAACTTACTTTGATTCCGATTGACAATCCGAAGAAGACCAATATTATTTTGGAAAATCAGCGGATTTATACCGTCAATACGGTGGGGGAATAACGGAACGTAAGAGCCTGCCCATTCGGCAGACGGGAGGATAATATTCGCCCCTACGGGCAATTTTGCAGTCATCAAAAATTTTTCTTGCAATTCTGAAAACGCTGTGGTATACTTATGAACGTTGGGCAAATTTTAATGCCCCGCACCAGCCGTTTATAGGATTCGGTGGTATATAGTCATAATAAGGAGAATTTTAATGGACACAAACAAGAAAGTTGGCAACAAGTGGAAAATTGCTCTGATTGCCTTGGCAAGTGTAGTGGTGCTTTTTGCAGGAGCGTTTTTTACTTTTTGGCTGCTAATGGGCAGACCTAGCCCTCGTTTCGTGGACGCATCTCAAATGCGGACGAGAACATTTACAGCTGAAGAACTAGCACGGAGTGGGCTTGCTGGCAACGCTGTACACATGGTGCAGCAAATAGAACTGGCACACCCTATTTTTTTGCCTATCCCCCAAGTTTACGGGCTTTTGCCAGACGACTACGAAGAAATTCGTGAATGGTTTCTGGAATACGCCAGCCGCCCCGATATTACAGACATTGACTTTGGTTTTGCCGCAATGCGATATATCGCCACGCTGCAAGATGGGCATATGAGCGGCGATATACTTATGGTTAATGAGCATGGGATTCGCCCACGCATGGCACAAGGCGGTACTGTACTTGATGTAACGTGGACACTGCAAGACGGAAATTTGTTTTTGGAAGACGGCTTGCAAGTGTTGGAAATTGGCGGAGTGCCTGTGTCGGAAATTTTCGCCGTAATAGACCGATATTATTTCCACGAAAATGAATTTTATCGAGATTGGGATTATACCCTTGTTTCACGGTATTCCAGAATAATCGAACGAGCAGGCGGCGAGGTTTTGGCGGATTCGGTCGCTGTAACATTGTACGATAACGGCGATATAACGACAAGGTTTATTCCGCATTTTATTCCGTGGATTGATAGGGACTTTAACCCTTTTGGCGAAGACGTTGATTTTATTATCCGCCATGAAATGATTGACGATATTTTTTATATCGACTTTCGCAGTTTTGTTGTGGGCGACCACATAACCGAAACGGCGGCGGCGATTTCGCAAGCCGTGGCGGACGGCACACGCCATTTTATCATAGATATAAGAGGAAACGGCGGCGGCAACGATGCTGCGGGAATGGCTTTATTAGAAGCAATGGGTATTACTCCTCCGAGACCTACTATTATCCATCGTCCTAATCGTGTGGCGGCAAATTCGGTTGCAAATGGCGGACATAGCAGGTTTGATTTTCCTATATGGAGTCTGTTTGGTGTAGATTATCTTCTTTTGGAATCGAATATACCTGAAAACAATAATCCGAACGATGTTTTTGTGTCCGTTCTTACCAGTATGATCACATATAGCTCGGCTACATTATTTACGTATGTGGTGCAAGATAGCGGTTTTGGCAATGTTATCGGCAGCCCAAGCCGAAATTCCCCTAATATGTTTGGGAACATGGTAACGCTTTTTTTGCCGTATTACGACATGGCTGTTCGGCTTTCGTACGGCTATTTTATGCGGCCTGATGCCACCGCTGACCCCAATGTGGTGTGGCCCGATATTATTGTTGATCCTGCTTATGCGTTGGATGTTGCGGTAGAGTTTTTGCGGGGGTTGGGTAGTTCGGAGACGGAAACAGCGGAAATACTCGAAATATCCGAAACAATCGAAGCGACGGAAATCCTATTCATAGGAGAACGCGCTAGAGAGGAATATTTGGAAGATTTGGACTATTTATATTACATTCTGTCCAACAACTTTCCGTTTTGGGGCGTTATCCAACGCCGTGCAGACGTAAATTTGCGTCAACTTTTTGCGGATACTCGCCAGTATATCGAGACAACGCTGCAAATAGCGGATGACAACGCCTTTTTTGACTTGCTAGAGCGTGAAATTTTCCGCCCTGTTAACAGCATGGGGCACCTTCAAATTATCGACCGCTCTTTCGTCCTCAGCATTATTCGATTGTTCTCTTTTTCGGCACAGCAGGGCTTAATGCACGCAATGGCGTACATTGAACCCTTTGACAACCCTGCAGCACGGGCTTTTTACAACCTAACCGATGATGATTTTCCGTCCACAGCCGTTGTGCTTTACGAAAACGGCGAAAATGACGAAAACACCCAACAGCCTACAGTTCCGCAAAATTTCTCGGTTACGCAAACGCAAATAATCGAACATGACAAAATCGCCATGGTAAGGATTTCGTCCATGGACTCTTTAGCAATGGAAAACGATGCCGCACGTATGTTAGATTTTTTCCGGGAAATTGGGCATTTTGAACACTTGATAGTTGATATTCGTGGCAACCGTGGCGGAAGTTCCGGCTTTTTTCCGTATGTAATAATGCGGCCGCTCCTCGCCGAGCCTGTAACCCACCGCTTTTTTACAATGTACTCCACACACGAGCATAATATGCACTTTTTGGAGGCCCGCCAAATTCCTACGGACAACCTGATAACCGAGGAATTGTTAGAGCGATTGCCCTATTTTAATACAGATGATTTAGCCTATGTAGATGTATATTTGGAGCAAGAATTTGTAATTCATCCAAGCCAACCGCAACCGCTATTTAACGGCAAAATTTGGCTTATGATAGACCGATTTAATTTTTCGGCATCGGAAAACGCCGCACAAATTGCCCAAGAAACAGGATTTGCAACGCTCGTTGGTGAGCAAACAGGCGGCGATGGGATCGGAATGGATCCCTCAATAATTGTGTTACCAAACACGGGCATTGCGTTTCTTTATTCTAGCTGTTACGGAACGGATTCGTTCGGCAGAAACAATCAAGAATTTGGCACAACACCCGATATCGAACTGCCGCAACCAGGAGGCGCATTAGGATTGTCGGCATTATTGCAGATAATAAGAAGCGGAGAATGGGAATAAATTAAAAGGGGATAAAAGTCGGGAATTAGAGGAAAGGCAGCACTTAACGGGGCAACCTTAATGAAAAGTGCTATACCGCCCTCTGATTTCGCTTTGTGCAAACATGTTTTAACTAAATCTTTCCTTAAACCCCGACCTTTCAAATTCTTTGCCAAAACCCATGTCCTCCACCATCCCTTTTATTACCATGTTTTCGTCTGCGGTTAGGGTAAGTTTTACCTTAGTTTTCCCCTTGGGTCGCTTGGGCAGGCCGCTTATTTTGAACTCGCCTATAGCACGGCATTTTTCAAAATCATCATCTTTGTTGCTACGCTCCATTAGCTTTATTGTAAGACCGGTCATCTCCTCTTCTGTTTCCCCTGACAGGGTAAAAGTGTGGCTCTTTTTCGCCAACACATAAGATGTGCCTTTTGGTATGATACAAAAAAAAGCGGGGCCTTTTTCCAACTGGACCTCTATCCCAATATCGTGAGGGATTGTGGCTTGTATTTCTATGGGTATTTCCATGTCCGGTGTGTTAATCAGCCCCATTTTCATTGCGGCATAATATGTTGCCCCGCGAGAAATATCAAGCGCCGGAGTTTTTGAGATATAAATTTTCTCCTCACCAAATATATCACTGAGCATATTTTTTACCCACGGCATACCGGAAGACCCGCCTTCCAACAAAACTCGGCTAACCTGTGCAGGGGAAAGGGCATGTGGATGAGCCTCTTGCAAAGATTTGTGCGTTAGCATTTTTGTTTTCTCCACAAAAGGGGCTATCAGCTCCTCAAAAAAAGGGCGCTTTATTTCTACCATAAATGGTGGCATAGCGAAGGAAAAGGGTATGCGATGCCCGGTAACACGAGAGAGTCGCTCTTTTGTTTCTCGTGCCTGCTGAACAATTTCCAACTGATTTTCTATCGGAATATCTTCCGGTGTTTGACCTGTTTTTGTGTGGAACTGTTTGTGCAGGTACCCCAGCAGCATTTGGTCTATATTATCGCCGCCGTGATTAACTGCCCCCCCTTCAGAAATTACTTTCATCAAAATGGTTTCTTTCGTTTTTTCTATCACCTGAAACATTGTAATATCCAGTGTGCCACCACCAAAATCAAACACTAAAATAATTTCATTAAGAGCCAGATCGAAAGAAAAATTGTACGCCAAAGCCGCTGCTTTTGGTTCTTCTATTAATGTGATTAGCTTTTGTTCAAGACCAGCCAGCTGCATTGCCTTTAGTGTAGCTTTTTTTGCGCTTTGCCCGAAATCGTATGGAACAGACAGTACAATACCTGCAATCTCTGCGTTTGGGTCAATATTTGTAACATGGCTAACTAGCTCCGTTAAAATTTTTGCAGAAATCTCCTCTGGTGTATGTGTAAGTTGCCCCATTTGTATAGTGCTATCGCTTCCCATAAGGTTTTTTACAGAACGAGCTGTGCTGTGCGGGTACATTTTTATTGTGCGATATGCCTCTGATCCTATAACCCACTCATCTTCCTTTGGGCGGTACTGAACAACAGAAGGTAGCGGCACTTGCCCAAAACCCATAGAAACATCTATGGGGACAGGCTCTTTTGCCTCAGCATCGTAGTAGCTAATAATAGAGTTCGTTGTGCCTAAATCTATCCCCAGTATATATAGATTAGATGGCAGATGTTTTTTTTCTGAAATTTCTTTTCTGTAGCTTTGCCAGTTCATATTTTGTGCATCCTTATCAAATTTTTTCATCGGAAAGTTAAAAGAGTAAACAACTGTTTGGTTAAATAATATCACAAATCAATCTTATTCGCAACAAGGGGATGTCCTATCTTCTATAGAAGTTCCGTTTGATTATGGTGGTTGTCTATCTCCGGTGAGTTTGCCGGAAGGGGGAGTTTACTCTCCCTCTTGTTCGTGCTGCATATTGGAGCGAACCGCTTCAACCGTTTCTGTGTTTACGCCCAATTCTTTAGCGATTCCTTCTACGGGCAAATTGTATTTGAGCATAACGGCTATTGATTTTCTTTGGGCTTCCGCTATACCTTGTTGTATGCCTCTTTCCATACCTTTTTGTACAAAAAACTCTATAGCGGGGTTGTTTTCAAGTTTAAACATATTGTCCTCCTCCGGTAGGCTCTCCATATGGTGGCTTGCCGGAAGGGGGAGTTTACTCTCCCCCTTGTTCGTGCTGCATATTGGAGCGAACCGCTTCAACCGTTTCTGTGTTTACGCCCAATTCTTTAGCGATTCCTTCTACAGGCAAATTGTACTTGAGCATAACGGCTATTGATTTTCTTTGAGCTTCCGCTATGCCTTGTTGTATACCTCTTTCCATGCCTCTTTCCATACCTCTTTCCATACCTTTTTGTACAAAAAACTCTATAGCGGGGTTGTTTTCAAGTTTAAACATATTGTCCTCCAAAACTTTTAACAGGGTTGCTCTGTCTATAAATGTGGACATGAGCAGTGTTTGTAGTGCAAAAATTTTATCTTTATATTTTGACGCACTAGCAATTTTTATGGCTGCATCTAGCAGTTCGGCTTTTGTTTTTGTTTTGCTTGAGTAGAGAGGTAGGTATACCATCTCTAGCTCGTTTATGGGATTGCCGTTGCGAAAGTTTTCTAATACAGTATCTGCGTTCAGTTCGCTAAGCACTATAACTTTTGGTGTAAATTTGATTGAGTCACTTATATATTGTGTAGTTTTTGGTGCTTTTGGCGTTAATATTATTGTGGTAAATTTCATTTTATGCTTTCTTGTCAAACTTATATTTGAAACGCAGAAGCGTAGCAAATCGTCTTCGCTTATATCTGCTTCACTTTCAAAATGAACGCCTTCGCTTGTTGCAGTTTTAAAAGCATTGTCCGCAAAGGCTTTTGTTGTTTTTGTTTCCGTTATTTCTGTGCTTAGTATCTCGGTTAGTATCTGCTCTATGCCAAAGAAATCCAGGCTTTTGTTTAAAAATAGATCCAGAGCTTCTTTAAAAACTTTGTCTTGATTGTGGTGTTTGTCTATTTCCATCAGGTTCTCCGTATTCTTTATTAGTGCTTGTTGCTTTTTTATTATATCAGAAATATTTTCGGCTGGCAAAAGTTAGTTTAGTGCAAATTCTTTTTGGCTTGGTTGGTAATGAAGAAAGCAAGGAAATATACCGCTTCCCATCTTGCACCAAAAATTTCGTGAAAATATTACAAAAAATTCTCGAAAAAACAGCAAATTTCGCCATTATGCAAACGTAAACAAGGTGCTTCGCAAAAATACTGCACAAAATTAACAAAAATAACTATCAACAAGCCCCTCATTAAAACAAAAAAGACCGTTCTACCCCCCCCCCCCC
>WRKF01000116.1 GCA_009778165.1 Defluviitaleaceae bacterium | reverse complement strand
AGAAGCCGCACTAACCAACCAAGAAGAACTGATGACCCTAGCTGCAAAATACGCATAAGAATTAAAACCTTGGGGGCTTTGCCCCCAAACCCCCTCAAGGAGCAGTGTTCCACGATTTTCACAAGGAGGACAATATATGCCGGATTTTATAACACAGCGGTTTAACGATTACAAAGCTCTTGACAAAAAAGGCAAGATGATTTGGTGGCGAGATTTTTTTGTACGAAACGCTATATATATAATTATTTTAATGCTAGTAATATATGTGCAATATTTTAGCATAGTGAACAACTTTGCTAACCAGTTTTTGTCGTTTAACTCTTTAGTCGATATAATGAACAGAGCCAGCTCAAGCATGTTTTTGGCACTTGGGGTTGGTGGAATAATAGTGCTTACCGGAACAGACCTGTCGGCTGGTAGGATAATGGGTCTTACTGCTGTTATTTCTGCTTCACTTTTGCAAAACCCGGTAGATGTTTTTCCGGCTAGGATGTTTCCTGATATGGGCACGCCGCCAATAATTTTGGTAATGGTTTTGGTAATGATTATTGGTGCACTTATTGGCGTTTTTAATGGCTTTTTTGTATCAAAGTTTAAACTGCACCCTTTTATAGTTACCCTTTCTACTATGATAATATTAAACGGCGTTGTGTTGTGGTATTTGCAGCTAGGTGCAAATGCAGGTGGCCCAATATCCGGGCTAACAGCACAATACGGCGAGTTTGTACGTGGCACAGTGCAAATTTTTGGTACACCCGTTCCGTTTTTCGTTTTTTATGCAATAATAGCAACAGCAATAATGTGGTTCGTTTGGAACAAAACTACCCTAGGGAAAAACATGTATGCCGTAGGAGCTAACCCAGAGGCCGCAAACGTTTCCGGTATATCTGTTAAATGGACGACAATATCTATATTCGCAATAGCAGGCGCACTATACGGCTTTTCCGGGTTCGTAGAAGCTGCAAGGGTAGGTTCAAACGGTCCAAACACTGGCGTTATGGCTGAGCTAGATGCCATCGCCGCCTGTGTTATCGGTGGCGTATCTTTTAGCGGCGGTGTAGGAAAAATAAGCGGTATAGTAACAGGTGTAATACTACTACAGATAATCAGTGTAGCACTGCAATGGCTGGGAGTATCTTCAGATGTGCGTTTGATGATAACCGGTGCTATAATACTAGCAGCCGTAGCTATTGATATGCAGAAAAATTTGGCTAAGAAATAATTTGGTGCAGGAGTAATTAAGAAGCCATTCCTCTCAATTCTTTTGTCTAAAAAAGCAGAGATTAAGTGGAATGGCTAATGGCGGAAATGGTAGAGTTTTTTCTCTTGTTTTGTCAACGTCGGCTGTTGTATAATGTATTTATACAACAATTCCGCTTAGTACAGTTTAGCACAGTTTTTTTGAATATTACTAAGCGGAATCGCTCCATTAATTCAGCAATAATTCGGCAGTTTCAAAAAAGTATAAGTACAATAAAATACGGAATTGCTATATTTCTCGGCATAAAAACCTTTTGCCACCTTACACATAGAGTCAGCCATAGAGTCTCACATAAAGAGTTTCATAGTTCGCATCAGAACGCCCATAATTTTGCCCTGAAACGCCCTTATAGCACCATTAATCGTATTTCTCGCACTCAAATTTTCGAATCAAAATAACGAGTGTTGGGAGAAAAATTTGAGGAAGAAACAGGCAGCTTGCAAAACCAAGAGAACAACAGGAGGAAGGTATGAAAAAATTAGTGATTTTGCTAATATTTATGGCGCTTATGGCGTTTGCAGCTTGCAACACATCGAACTACGACGAAACCACCGAAATTCCCACATTCTACATAACAGAGCCACCCCCGGCAAATGAGCAACCAACCCAAACCGACCAGGACGAGTCAATCGCTATGCCACAAACACTAATAACCACAACGCAAGTTTCATTTACAGTCAACGGTACGGCGGATTTTGAATTGACTGCTTTTTTGTCGCACCAAAATCTGCAAACACCCCACTTTTTACTGCAAGATATAGCTAAAATGCTTGACGGAACACAGGCACAATTTGACATTTCAAGCACAATTTGGGGGAGTTTCCGCATACACAGAGGGCAAAATTTCACACCGATGGACGCAGGAATTGCTTGGGAAACGAGAGAAACCGAGACTTTAACTGAAATTTTGCTAGAGTTTCCAATAGGAACGGCGGACACTATAAGCAAACGGCTTCCTTCCATTGGCACTCCACACGGAAT
Organism: Defluviitaleaceae bacterium; assembly: GCA_009778165.1. Lineage (GTDB taxonomy): Bacteria > Bacillota > Clostridia > Lachnospirales > UBA5962 > WRKF01. The sequence goes on along the minus strand of WRKF01000116.1, from coordinate 11,617 downwards.
GGCGGTTAACATTAACGATTTTGCGGGATTTTTCGGATTTACCGTGGAATGGCAAGCCGAAACTGTGGACGGCGTTACAAACCGAATAAACACGCACGAATCCATGATAACCGAAGAGGGGCGTATTGCAATTTCCGGATTTTTGCTCCGCCACCCAACGCTGTTTATTGATCGGCAGGACTGGACGGACGAGATTTTGGCGATAACGCCGTCTATAAACACGCTTGAAGAATTTAGCTGGCGGCACGAGAACGCTCCGCTCTACATTTACCCCCATAGATTTTTGTTGTACGACCTCAACAACAGCGGTATTCCCGACATTTTGGTGGGTTACGATATTTATCCATGGGCAATGTTTCGAGGACTTTTTCTGTACAGTTATATAAATGGTGAATATCAAAGAGTCGGCAGGATAACTGAATGGTACGAGTTTTCACGAGATTCTGAGGGGCGAATCTTCCAGTTTGACGGCGATCATTATCATGGCTGGAGCAAAATAAACCAAATAATTTTCCGAGAAAATGACGTGATTTTTGAAGAAGTAGCGGCATCGCCTTTCAGAATGGATTTTGAGGGCAGCCCAGAAGAACATGCGATTTGGTGGGAAGAAAGTTCCGAAGAATGGCACAGTTTTTGGGATGATTTTCACATATTTTCGCCAAGTTTAACCTCAATCCGCCCGCTTTCTGTCTTGCAATCAGAGTTAACGGAAATTTTTAGTCATGGATTTTTAGAATCGGAGAATTTTGCACAGCCACAAGCGTGGCAACTGGCTTATGCAAATATTTTACGCTATTATCAAGCCAATGTAGAAAGCCCCGAAGAATGGCTTATTCCGTGGTCGTTTTTTCTTCATCATCCAGTATCTTCCTTATCTCTTCTGACAGCCTCGGCAACTCAAGCGACGCATATATCCAAACATCATCCATACGTAGCGTAAAGTAACCATGAGCCGCCACGTCCCTAAATCCAGCAATTTCCTTCCACGGGATGCTCTTATATTCATCACGAAACTCAACTGAAAGATTTTTAACCAATTCGCCGATATTAATTAACGTCATAGATGTTGCTCTCTTTTTGTCCTCATTTGCAAGAAAAGCACTTTCATCGTAACCATCTAATGATTGTGCCATTACATGGGCTTCTTCAATGATTTTCCCAATAATTATTCTGTCACTTCTTTTCATAGCACTGACACCGTCTTCCCTATTTCAATAATAGCTTCATTAGGGATTGGCAAATGTATAACATCTACCGATTTTTTCAGCTCACGTTCCAAGAATTGCTTCAAGCCGATAACGGTTAGGATTGAAACTGTCGGCTTTTCAAACTCGACTAGCAAATCCAAATCGCTATTATCTGAAGCCTCCCCATTGGCGTAAGAACCAAAGTATAGCACTTTTGTAAGGGGAAATTCTTCTTTTGCTTTCCTTACTCCCTCGACTATTTGGTCATGTGTCAACATAAGATTCAACCTCTTTTTATAACTGACAGCCGCTTTAATGCCCTCGCTTTCCTCTGTGCAAAACCGCTCGGATAATTCATTATATCATGTCCGATTGCGATTTTCAATAATAATTTTTCAAAGGCCTTTTTGGCAGGATTTATGCCTGATTTTGTATCGTGTGTATTGGCGGCATAAACCCAAATAGCGAGCAAATTGCCCATTGTATCGGGTACAATATGCCGCTTTCGCCCTTTGACTTTTTTCTTGTATTTCACAGCCTCGTTACACTCCATTATCATCTGCGTCTTTTATTGATTTCAATATCTCGTCGTAATTTGCAGCACGTTCCGCTTCGCCATAAAGTTCCAAACCAATGTCACGCTCAATAGAATCTATCTTCTCTATCAATATAGGTATATCAACAAATGCAGTCTGCCATATTCTTGCAAAATCGACAGCTTCATAATCGTGGGAAATAACATTCCTGGTTTGACGGATAGCGGTCCAAGGAATGTCATTGTACTGCGATTTTGCATTGTCAGACAATGCACGGACTAATTCTCCGATGTTCACTATCGTCATGGCTACAGCGCGTTTTGTGATTTCGTTTTTCGTGAAAGCATCAAAATTTAAATCTTTAATAAAATCCATTATATGCAGTGCTTCAATCCGTATTTTGTACAAAATGCGTTTATCCCTCAATTCCATAGCATTTCACCACCTTGTCTATTTTGAGAATGGTATCTTTCGGCAATGGCAATTTAAGTACATCCACTTTTATTTGCAATGTTTCTTTCAAGTCTACCGCTAAATTTGCGGTTGAAAACAAAGAAACGTATGGTGTATGAAAATCAACAAGCAAATCTAGATCGCTATCGTCGTCAAATGTTCCTTTGGCATATGAACCAAAGTAATAGGCCTTACTGATATTATACCTTTCAGCCATATCGCCTACAGCTTTACATATATCTTTGTGTGTAAGCACGGGTTCACCTCCTTGTACAGTTAAAAACTATAGCCTTAATGTTACTTCAGCACACCTCACTTTCCTCTGTGCAAAACCGCTCGGATAATTCATTATATCATGTCCGATTGCGATTTTCAATAATAATTTCTTTACAATGTAACAGAATAATTCTTGCTAAACCTTGATTTGCATACTCTTTGAAATGATTGAAATTTTCAAAAAAATATGCTAGAATATAGTTATGAATTTTCACACTTCTGTTTTGTTAGATGAATGTATAAAAGGTTTAAATATTAGGCAAGACGGCATTTATGTGGACGGCACATTTGGTGGCGGTGGCCACACAACAGCTATTGCACCCTTTGCAAACCGAGTTATTGCTATAGACAAAGATGTGCAGGCTCTTGAAAGAGGCACGACAGCCCCCAATGTTACGCTGGTTCACGGAGATTTTTGCCAAATAGCCGATATTTTGCAAGACCTTGAAATAGTAAAAATAGATGGAGTTTTGTTGGATCTTGGCATAAGCTCTCACCAAATCGACACAGCAGCCAGGGGCTTCTCTTACATGAAGCAAGCTAAGTTGGATATGCGTATGGACACAAGCAGAGAACAGACAGCTTATGATGTTATAAATGGCTATACCCTGCATGAGCTTACAAAAATTTTCAAGATCTATGGAGAAGAGCCTTTTGCAAGACCAATAGCAAAGGCAATAGAAAAAGAACGCACAAAATCTCCAATAGAAACAACAACCCAGCTGGCTCACATAGTAACGGAAATTACCCCAAAAAAATTTGGGTTGGTATCTGTAAAACGTGTTTTTCAAGCTGTCCGTATAGAGGTAAACAATGAACTAAACATACTGGAAACCACGGTAAATACAGCAACAGAACACCTTAACACCGGGGGCAGGATGTGCATAATAACGTTCCACTCTTTGGAAGATAGGATAATAAAACATGCCTACAACCGTTTACAAAACCCCTGCACATGCCCGCGAGATTTTCCGCACTGTGTTTGCGGCAAAAAACCACAAATAAAAATTATCACAAAACGGCCTATTTTGCCAACCGCAAAAGAGATAGAGGCAAACTCGAGGGCAAAAAGTGCTAAGTTGCGCATTGCTGAAAAAATATGACAACTACAATTTCGGAAATATATGATATAGAAATTTTGAAAAATTTAGAAGGTTTTGAGTTTAACTGGTGGATAAAATCCGAATATAATTCTGTGGTTTTTTGTGCACAGATAAACAAACATATAGTTGGCTTAGTGGAATTCACAAGATATGAAAGAGATTTGTTTAATTTCATGAATTTAATAGAAATATTGCCGGATTATAGAGGCTCTACCGTAGCCGGAGAGCTATTGGCTTGGGTAGGGTTGGATTCACTAAAAAATGGTTTTGATGGTTTTGTGGTGTTTGAGAGCAAAACTGTTTTATACCAATACTATATACACAAATACGGTGCAAAGCCACTTTTAGATAAAAGGCTATTTTTTGATACAGAAACAACTTTGAAATTGATTAAAACCTATTTGGAGGTGGAAAATGTATAAAGAATATGCGCAAAAAGTTTTGTATGAAATAGGAAAAAGACATGCGGAAGGAACCGGAGAAGAACCAAAGCTAAACCGAGAAAGTTGGAAACATACAGGAATAAGGTTTATACCGATAATCGAGAAAGAGATAGGCAGAAAAATAACAGAAAAGGAATGGTATGACCTTAGTATAAGATGAAATCATGATCATGTAACTTCAAATAGGCTCGACCGTTTTGAAGTTAAACAACTATATATAATTAGGGGGTGATACAATGCCAAGGAAAAAAAATGTGCAAAGACCAAAAAACACCTATAATCCAAGAAACAATCCCAACAATGTATATAACCCCACCGCCCACGCTTATGACTACTATAGTTACGAGGAGGCTCTTCCGCAACCGCAAAAAAAGATAAGAAGGCGCGGCAAACGAATTTTGAAGCGGGCTTCAAAAATACGCTTTGTGAAAGTGTTGGGAGCAAAAAACCAATCATTATCTGTTTACTTTGCAATTGTTGCAATATTTTTTGTGGGGTTGGGTGCTGTTGTAGCCGGTTCAAATGTGACTATACAACGGAATACCAACAACGCCATACGAAACCAATTGCAGGCAATAGAGCTTTCCAACAGCCAACTTGCCAACCAAATTGCCCAAGCAAGGGATATAGAAGAAATAGAGTATTTGGCACGTAACGACTTGGGCATGTCTGAACCATTGGCACACAATATTATTGTGATCAACATCGCCTCCGAAAGGGAGCTCGTTTACGACTTTACGCTACCTCCGCAGTATGATCCAACATATGGAGAGCGGCTTGTCGATTTTTTTAACAACATGGTAAACTTTTTCATTGGAGGATAGGTGAATGGAAAGAAAAAACCGCAAAAGCAAAAAAAACAACCCTGTTATAAAACGCAATCGCAAACAGCGGCTTGTGTTGATAGGGTTCATCCTATTTATGATGTTTCTCTTTTTTGAAACTACTCGCATATATATAACATACGGAGAGGAATACAGGCAACTTGCCATGCGGCAACAAGTGTACGGTCGCAGGCATGTGGACAGAACTGTAAACCCGAACCGCGGTAGCATAGTTGACCGCAACGGGCAAGTTCTCGCTGTTAGCCACACTGTATATAATATTTTTATAGACGTAATACTTTTGGCTCAAGCAACAGAAAATGAGGTGGAAAGAACACTGGAAACTCTTTACGATGTTTTGGACATTCCAAAAGAACGTATACAAGAATATATATCAATTGAACCCCAAACAGGACAACCAAACCGCAACACCCACTTTTTGGTGGTTGCACGTCAAGTCAGTCCCCTAAACGAAGCCCTTATCAGAAACACCGGCTTGCGTCACGTACATTCCGAAGAGGACACACTGCGTACGTATCCGGCGGGAGATATTATCGGGCCGATAGTTGGTTTTTTGAGCGGCGACGGCAACCATTGGGGGTTGGAGCGTACATACGATACTTTTTTGACGGGTCGCCCGGGGCGAGAAGTGCGCATGTTTAACGAAACAGGCATAGTTACCACAAACGAGTTCAGACCGGTTACGGGTTACACCCTTGTTACTACTTTGGATTTGCAACTTATGACAAGAGCAAAGGATATAGCACAAGAGTTTGGGAGCCGTTATAACGCAAATACAGCCCAAGTTGTAATAATGAACCCAAACACGGGTGAAATTCTTGCTATGGCTCAATACCCTAGCTTTAACAACAACGATCCTTTTAATTTAAACTATATCACAAGCCCTCGCCTTAGAGAAGAGATATATTATATGTCTGATCAAGAGCGGATAAACACACTGTTTGGGCTGTGGGCAAACAGTGCAATCAGCCACTCCTTTGAACCGGGTTCTATATTTAAACCCATTACATCTGCTATAGCATTGGAAGAGCGGGTAACGTTTCCGGGGGAGATGTTCTTTTGCCCCGGTTATTTTATGGTACTGGGGGAACGGATACCTTGCTGGAACGAATGGGGCCAAGGGCAAATATCTTTAGAAGAAGCCATGGCTGCCAGTTGTAATGTGGTAAGCATGATACTTGCGGAACGATTGGGCAGGAACACTTTTTACAATTACCTAAGAGAGTTCGGTGTGGGTCAAACCACAGGTATAGATGTTAGTGGTGAAGCTAGCTTTTTGGCTCTTACATACAGCTTACATCAGTTAAACCCGGTAGAAATGGCTACATCTTCTATGGGACAAGGTTTTAACATGACTGCAATCCAAGCAATCACCGCCTTTTCCGCTATTATAAATGGGGGAAATATTATGATTCCCCACGTCGTTTCTCAAGTAACAGATGGGGAAACCATAGTACAACAAACCACCCCAACCATACGCAGAAATGTTATATCTCAAGGAACTTCCGATTTGTGGCGTAACACAATGGTACAAACATTGGAAAGCCAAAGGGGTACGGGCAGAGGGGCTCACATACCCGGTTATCTTATCGGAGGCAAAACAGGAACAGCCCAGCAAGGCATTAGAGAGCTTGGGGAACATGTGTATTCCTTTGTGGGTTTTTTGCCTGCCGATAACCCTCAATACGTTGCGCTGGTAACGATAGACCGCCCCGACGAAACATGGCCCGGTAGCAGCTCTGTTCAAGCCATGTTGCGAGCCGTATTAGAAGAAATCATCACACAACGAGGCATACTACCTTACACAATTGAGCAAGGAACGGTAATATCTCCGATGGTAGTTATAGAAGATTACGTTGGTCTTTCATTTTTAGAAACTGTACGCCGTCTGTCTGAAAAAGACCTCATTTTCAGACCTATAAGTAGTGGCGGAACAGTAATAGGGCAACAGCCTTTGGCGGGTTCTACCGTAGCTCGCGGCACAACTGTAATACTCTATTTGTCGGATGAATACTACGAAGGCAGTTTAGTGATGGTACCCAGTCTGGCAGGGATGACAATAGAGTTAGCGACAGAAACCCTGCAAACAATTGGCTTAAACTACATGATAAGCCAGATAAACACAGATCAGGAACAGGAAGAAGGTGCAGGCACAGTAATTAGCCAGGTGCCGCAACCGGGTCTGCGTATACCTTTGGGTACGGAAATATTGCTGATTGTAGGAAGCTAGTGCCTTGCTACGCAAAAAAAGTTAAGGAAAAGCAGAAGGGGAGGAGAAGTGGTTTGACACTATCACAGCTTTTGAAAAATACCGAGCATAGTTTTATCAAAGAAGGTGATTGTCAAATAAATCACTTGACTATAGATTCTCGTGATATGCAGCCTAATACGCTATTTGTATGTGCCAGTGCGTTTAATGTGGACCGCCATAGCTTTATAGAACAAGCGGCAAATGAAGGAGCGGTAGCCTTTATTGTAGAAAAAGATGTTGAGGTACCAACCGGAACTATTGCTGTAAAAGTAAAAAATAGCCGCATAGCTCTTGCAACAATAGCCGCAAATTTTTACAACAACCCCAACATTCCTACCGTTGGAGTAACCGGCACAAACGGCAAAACATCTGTCACATTTTATGTGCAGTCAATATTAATGGAACACGGAAAAAAAGCGGGGTTGATAGGCACAGTAGGCACTAAAATTAATAACGAGCCAATAAATATAAAATTTGCCACAAGCACAACTCCGGACACAATAGAGCTAATGCAGATTATCGCCCACATGAAAAAAAACCATGTGGACTATAATGTTATGGAAGTTACATCTCACGCATTGGCTCTGCATAAAGTAGATTCACTAAAGTTTTTGGTTGGTGTTTTTACAAACCTAACCCAAGACCACCTGGATCTCCATGGGACAATGGAAAACTACAGAGATGCAAAGGCAAAACTCTTTACCCTAAGCCAAAACAGCCTAATCAATATAGACGATCCTTATGGCTCATATATGGCGAGTGTCGCAACAGGTTCTGTAATAACTTACAGTATAGAAAAGCAAAGCCATATACAAGCCAAAAACATTACATACACCCCCAAAGGTTCCGCATTTGATGTAGTTATGTTTGGTGAAAGCCACAGTTTTAAATTGCCTATAGCCGGCAGATTTTCCGTTTATAACGCACTGGGGGCGATAGGAGCCTCTCATGTAATCGGTGTACCAATGTCGGTTATACAATCCGCCCTGGCTAACCTAAAAACTGTGCCGGGGAGAATAGAAAAAGTAGAAAATACCAAAGGGCTAAATGTAATTGTAGACTATTCCCATACCCCAAACAGCTTGCAAATCATCATACAAACTGCCAAAGAATTTACAGCCGGAAACGTTATTACGGTTTTTGGGTGTGGTGGCGACAGAGATGCGGAAAAACGACCGATAATGGGTGCAATAGCGGCAAAATACAGCGACTTTTCTATAATAACAAGCGATAACCCTCGCACCGAAGACCCAAACAAAATACTAACAGATATAGAGGCAGGGATGGTTGGGGCAAGTTACGCAAAAGAAGTTGACCGCTACGAAGCCATAAAACAGGCAATAAATATGGCTTCAAAAGAAGATACAATAATAATAGCCGGAAAAGGTCACGAAGCATATCAAATATTCAAGGACAAAACAATCACATTTGATGATGTGCAAATAGCCAGGGAGATAATGGGGGAGATTGGATATAATGGAACAAATTAATCTACAGCAGCTAGCGAGTACCCTTGGGGGGCCGTTGGTAAATACAACCGAACACATTATAAAGCCTGTTGGTGTTTCAATAGATACAAGAGAAGATATGCGGGGCAAGATTTTCATACCTTTGAAAGGCGGAGTGGATGGGCATATGTTTTTATCCCAAGCCTTTGAAAAAGGTGCTGTTTTGGCAATATCCCGGCAAAGCATAGACTTTCCCCACATAAAAGTTTCAGACACATTTAGTGCCATAAAAGCCTTTGCCAAATTTTATAAAAAAATGTTTAACATTCCTACCGTTGGCATTACGGGCAGTGTGGGAAAAACTACCACAAAAGATTTGACTGCATCTGTTTTGGGGCAGGGTACGGTTAAAACCCAGGGGAATTTTAATAACGAAATTGGCCTTCCCCTTACGGTTTTTAACATAAACAACACTACCCAAACCTGTGTTCTTGAAATGGGGATGAACAATTTAGGAGAAATCCACAATTTGGCAGATATAGCCCGCCCGGATATAGCTCTGATAACAAATATTGGTGTGGCTCACATAGAAAACCTTGGCTCCCGCAAAAACATATTAAAAGCCAAAACGGAAATTTTTGACTATAACCCAAACCATATAATTTTGGATGGGGATAATGACATGTTGGCAACTCTCAAAGGGACGGTGAAAGCATTGTTTTACTACTTAAACCAACCCGAACAAGACTACACTGCCTATAATATTAACCACAATGGATTGCTTGGTACAACAGCCACCATAAAAATCTTAAAAGACCAATTTACGGTAAATATTCCAATTCCTGGGGAATATATGGTAAGAAACGCCCTGGCAGGTGCTATTGTAGGGAAAATATTGGGACGTACTACAGAGCAAATACAGCAGGGTATAGCCACATTTAAACCTTCAAAAAACCGCATGGATATTATTACAAAAGGGCAGTTGACGATAATAAACGACACATACAACGCAAGCCCTCAAAGTATGAAAGCAATGTTAGACTTGCTGTCAAATCAACAAGGCAAAAAAATAGCGATTTTAGGCGATATGTTTGAATTGGGAGATTTTGCGCCAAAACTTCACAAAGAAGTGGGGGATTACGCAAAAAAAACCGACATAGATAACTTTATTGCCGTCGGCCCTCTCGCAAAAGATTATGGGGGAGATTTTTATTTTGAAACAAAAGAGGATTTTTTTGAAAGTTGTTTGGCTAAAAGTTTTGGGGAAGCTACAGTTTTGGTGAAAGCCAGCCGCGGCATGGAGTTTGAAAAGATTGTGGATTATTTGAAATTTTTATGAAAAAATGTTAGAATTAGACGAAAGTGAATTTATGCACTGAATTAAGAAAATAAAAAGGAGGGCAATTAAATTGACGTTTCTCGATATATTACTGATTGTGATTTTTGTGGGAGGGGCTGTTGGCATAGGTTTATACTTTTTAACCAGATGGTCAAGTTCAAAAATGAGTGAGCAACAAAAACTAATTGAAAGCACCAGCCAGTCAATGACTATCTATGTTATAGACAAAAAACGCGACTATATAAAAAACGCTAACCTACCGAAAATTGTGACAGCACAAATGCCCAAGCGAGCCAACTTGATGAAAATGAATCTTGTTAAAGCAAAGGTTGGAGCTCAAATAATGACATTTTTATGTGAAAAAGAAGTTTTTAAAGCACTACCATTAAAGAAAAACGCAAAAGTAGATGCCTCCGGCATTTATATTACAAGCATGAAGGGCATGAAAACAAAAGCAGAAATGAAAGCCCTAAAAAAGCAAAAAAAATCTAAAAGCAGCAACTAATTTGTGGAAATGTTAATAAAATTGTGGATAACCTTTCAAATACACATAATATATATAGTGTTTTTGTGTAAAAATTGTAAATTTATCCGCACTTATCCACAAACAACCAATTTCAACTAATCTTACAGGAGGATTACGCCAATGAGCAAGTATAACAAAAATCAAATGAAAATTCGCTTAGACTACAACAACATGATGAATGAATTTGTAAAAGGAGGAATCAAAAAAGAGGATATCGAAAAAATATCCCCAAAAATATCTGATGCAACAAAGGTAATTTCGGATAAACGTAACAATAACCAACTGGATTTTATGAATCTGCCTTATAACCAAGATGAGATAGTGGCTGAAATAAAAAAATATGCCACAGAACAAATGCAAAAGATAGAAGCCTTTGTTGTGCTTGGCATAGGCGGTAGTGCTTTGGGTCCGATGGCTGTACAGCAGGCCATTAACCATCCTCATTACAACGAGCTGTCTAAAGAAAAACGCAACGGTCCTCGCTTTTACGTTGTGGACAATGTAGATCCGGAAAAACTCACATATCTTTTTGACATAATAAATGTGGAAAAGTGCCTGTTTAATGTAGTTAGTAAAAGCGGTTCCACATCTGAAACAATGAGCCAGTTTATGATAATAGCTGATATGCTTGAAAAAAAGCTAGGAAAAGAGGGAGCAAAAGAGCGTATCGTTTGCACCACTGACCAAGAAAAAGGAAATCTTATAAAAATCGCAAAAGAAGCAGGCTACAAAACATTTTATGTTCCCAGTGGTGTTGGTGGACGCTTTTCTCAGCTTACCCCCGTTGGGCTTTTGCCGGCAGCTTTCGGCAACATAGATATAGAAGAACTGTTGGAAGGTGCCGCCTACATGGATGAACTCTGCAAAAACGACGATGTATTCAAAAACCCTGCCTTAATGTACGCTGTTCTTAACTATCTTTCCATGGAAAAAGGGCAAAACATATCTGTGCTAATGCCATATGCAGACAGCCTAAAGTTTATATCTGATTGGTACGGCCAGCTGTGGGCAGAGTCTTTGGGCAAAAAATACGACACAAAAGGTAATGTGGTAAATGTCGGACCAACCCCTGTAAAAGCCCTTGGGGCAACAGACCAGCATTCCCAAGTACAGTTATACACAGAAGGACCGTACGACAAAGTGATAGTGCTGATGGGAGTAGACGAATACCGTGAAACCATTACAATTCCTCCGATGTTTGGGGATATAC
>WRKF01000115.1 GCA_009778165.1 Defluviitaleaceae bacterium | reverse complement strand
CCCCCCCCGAATCCAATAAGGAGTCTCCACTAAATCCTGTGATTTCTTAGTAACTTGTTAGTAGCTTTTTTGTCGTGCCATAAAAAATAACCCTGTGGGTAGAGCGGCGTGTCCGAATGCCCACTTTTTTTTTGCGGATTTTTGAGGTAAACGGTATCTTGCTAATACGCCCTGATGCTCGAACAACGCCAAGGGGCGTGGTCACTATCATAAATAGGTTAGTGAGACCACGCCCCAGGCGTTTTGGGTTAAATTTTCTTCATACCCTTTATAGATCTAGTGTTTCTTTGTTTTGCTAGCTTAACAGCCTTGCGAACGCCACTGCCACATCTGTACGTGTTACAGATTCTCCACCGGAGCGTTGTGCAATCAAATTGTTCGAGAAAGCAAACTCCAAGCTATCTGTAGGTAAGTTGTCGCTTATGTTGTGATACCTTGCAAATTGTAGCAGTGCGGTTGCTAGTTGCTCAACGGTCAAATCGTCGTCGGGGTTAAATGCGTTGGCACTCGTGCCGTTCATTAACCCATTCGCAACAGCCCAGTTTGCTGATCCAAAGTACCAAGATCCGGGTGTAACGTCGTTAAAGGTTTGTGTGTCTGATGGAGCGTCTCCGGACATGTTTAGCAACAGATGCGCAAGCATTGCCCTAGACATTGGTGTGTGAGGTTCAAACCTATCTTGCTCTATACTGTAGAACACTCCTTCTATAACAAACGGTATGATATAGTCGAAGTACCAAGAATCCGCAGGCACATCTACAAACGGGGAAGCTATTGGTGCTGCAGCCGCTTCTCCCTGTGCTGCGTTTATCCATTGGGCAGATACAGTTATATTTTCGTTTACGGTAGTATCTGCTGTAAACGGTGTGTTTGTTGCGTTGTTAACCCAACCGTTAAAGCTGTAACCAGCCCTTGTGGGTACACCGGCAAAGTTGTACAGTGTAGTGTTTGCGTAACTGCTAACAGTATGGCCGAGTGCCACATCTGTTACTAAGTTGGTTGTGCTACCATCTGCCCAAATACCGCCTTGTGGGTTAAAGGCTATATTTGCACCAAAGTGTGGTGTCCAACGGGCACGAACAGTCGTATTTGCACCTTGTACGTTTGTGAGCAAAGTAAAGAGTGCACCGGTTGTTGCAACTTCCCATCCGTCAAACCTAAAACCGCTGCGTACGGGAACCATGTTGATTGCCTCAAAACTTTGTATTCCGTTGTTATCCAAACTTCTGCCTTGTCTAACAATGCGAGAACGCAACCCAACTCCGGTATCTAACCAGTGACCGCCGTTTGGATCAAAAGTTATGGTAGATGTGTTGCCCACGGGATGCCAACGGGCGTGTAGCAAGGTGTTTACGGCAAAGGAGCTACCGGCAGACAATTGTGCATTTGTTGAGCTAATGTACCAGCCCTCGAACACATAACCGCTACGGGTTGGGGTAAATCTGCTGTGGTTGTTCAGATCGGTAGTTGTGTAACCCCAGTGTGCTTGAATCGTTCTGCTACGTGGGATCTGTACAGTTATGGAACCGAACTGATTGCGGTAGTTAGTAAACGTGCCGCCACGTGCGTTAAAGTTTACGTTTACATTGGGGGCGACACCGTGGTGCAATACAACTACATTGCTCCAACTTCTGCCGTGAACCCACCAGTTGTGCCGCCAACCGGATAACCACGTGCCACTACGCCACCAGTTGGGGCGGTGTGCAAAGCGCCAGCTTGCGTCGTGCCAGCCAAATACGGGACTCCAACGCCAACCTCCGTGCCACCAACCGGTGTGGTGCCAGCCAACCTGTTGCCAACCAACAGATGGAACCCAAACCCAGTTGCCATGCCACAGATTACCGCCGTGCCAATTGTTCCACCAGTGACCGCTTCCCCACCAACCGGGGTGCCATCCGGACCATCCGGGCCAAGAAGAAGGCGGTGGGTTTACAGGCCAAGGTCCGCCCCAAAGGGGAGGTCCACCAACCAACCACCAGTGACCGCCGGCCAGCCATGCCACCACTGGTTCAATAGCCAATGAGGAATGGGGTCGTGCCAACCTAAGCCCAACCGTGACATTGCGTCTCTTATGTCTTGATAATCACCTTCCGGAATGTTTAAGGTGTTGTTTAGGTAGTCCAAAAGCCATTCGGGTATTGGGTCGTATGGATCAAGCCCCATTTCCACCATTATATCGCGTAGATAGGTGTACTGCTCTTCTGTGAGATATTGGCCATCTCCTACATAAACATAGTTTCCGTCACGTAGTAGTATTTCGTTGTCCAAACCTTCTTCGAGAGTGTCGATTCCGTCAAGGATATTGTCGTTCTCTTCGTTCTCTTCGCTCTCTTCGTTGTCGTCTGAGGGATCCTCCGGATTTTCTAGATTTGCGGGATCTTCCGGATTTTCATCCGACAAAAGGTTTTCCGAATTGTCCGAATCTTCATTTAATGTAGATTCTTCGGTGGTTTCAAGGTTTTCGGAGTTTTCCTCCAACAGAGAATTTTCAGAATTTTCGTCTAATACAGTGTCGTCCGAACTCCTTAGAGTTTCATCCAACGGCAGATTTTCTGAATCTTCATCTGAAACTTCACTTGATTGAGAGCTTTCATCGTCGCCATAGCCCGCAAGAGGTAAATCACGAGTTTGAATGCCGTCGTTGTCTAGCTCGTCTATCTCTGTCCCTGTCCCTGCTTCGGAGCTTTCCTCTAGCGGAAGATCTTCCGAATTTCCGTCTATTACAGGAATTTGAATTTCCGAACTCTCTAGATTTTCATCAAACGGCAGATTTTGTGAATCTTCATTTAACGAAGGGATCTCCAGCTCTAACGAAGGGATCTCCAGTTCATTACTTAATTGAGGGCTTTCGCCTCCATAGCCTGCATAATGTGCAGGTAAATCAAGATTTTGAATACTGTCGTTCTCTGCCCCTGCGTCTGTGGTAATATCTAAGAGGTTTGCCGGCAAAGGAATAGTTTCAAGGAATCCCCCTTCCCCCTGGCCTTCATAAGTGCTTTCGGTGATTGGAAGTGTAGCCGGAAGAGCACTCGGAAGAACACTCGGAAGCTCATTTGTGCCATTGGGTTGTGTGTCGCTATCCGCTTGTGACGGTGGTAGCGGTGGTAATGAGCGGATTCTGTCGAGGGGTAATGCAGGGATCTCTACCGGAGGTAACGCGGGAATCTCTACGGGTAACGCAGGGATTTCTACCGGAGGTAATGCGGGAACCTCTAACGGAGGTAATGCAGGGATTTCTACTGGAGGTAACGCAGGAATCTCTACGGGTAGTGCAGGTACTGCCACAGGCGGAGTTACGGGAACCTCTACCGGAGGTAGTGCAGGAACTTCTAACGGAGGTAGTGCGGGGATCTCCACTGGAGGTAACGCAGGAACCTCTACTGGAGGTAGTGCGGGAATCTCCGTTGGAGGTAATGCCGGAATCTCTACCGGAGGTAATGCGGGTACTGCCACAGGCGGAGTTACGGGAACCTCTACAGGTGGGGTTGCGGGAATTTCCGCAGGCAACGCTATAGGCGTTGTCACCGGTGGTGCTACAGGAAACTCTGCCGGAGGTGCTGTAGGTACTGCCACTGGAGGGGTTGCGGGAACCTCTACGGGCGGCACTACAGGCGTTGTCATCGGCGGTGCTACAGGAACTTCTACAGGCGGTGCTGTAGGCATTGCTACCGGTGGTGCTACAGGAGCCTCTATAGGTGGGGCTACAGGCATTGCCGTCGGTGGTGTTGCAGGAAATTCTACAGGCGGAGCTGTGGGCATTGCTGCCGGAGGAGGTGCTACCGGAAATTCTGCCGGAGGTGCCGTAGGCATTGCTACCGGTGGTGCTACAGGAAACTCTGCCGGAGGTGCTGTAGGCATCGCCATTGGTGGAGCTGCGGGGAACTCTGACGGAGATTGCCAAGCAGGAGGCTGTGTAGCGGCCGGTGGTTGCCAAACGGGTGGGTGTTCAAGAAAAGGATACCCATACATAAGATGGGGTGGTAAATTTGGAGCTTGCAATCCTGGAATGCGATTTTGCCTCGGCAAATTTGGCCTGGTGTTTGGCCGATTTAAATTGTTTGCGGGGCCGGATGCAGGCCTTGATTGCGGTGGTTGCGGTGGCTGTGGTGGTCTCGTTATGGGCGAAAACCCGGATGTTAGCATAACAACAGCCATTGCAAATGCTACTAATTTGAGCCTTTTGGTTTTCAAAAAATCCATTTTTGTAAAACTCCTTTCACATGTACTCTCATGTACTCCTATAGTTGTGTTTCCATTTGATTGCGATTCCATTTGACGGAATCCGTGTTTCTGCTACTCAAGCATACCTACGCTAACACCTACATTAACGAACTAATTTAGTATAGCATAAGATTTCCGATTTGTATATACCTTCAACGTTACTTAAATACGGTCGTTTCACAAATAATTTAAAACACCTTAAAACGACTTAAATTCAGAGCTTTATGTCATAGGGTTAATATTTGTTAAGCTCGAGGCACAAGGAATAGGCTTGAAAAAGGCTTGAAAAGGTTTATAAAACGGATGTGTTTGTAAATTTTATTCGGAATTTTATCCGGCTTGCTTTTTTTTTGCTATAGTGCTATAATACAAGAACTCAAAAAATTATGAAAATCACAAAAAAAATACGAAAAAATACGAGGTAAAAAACAATATGAGAGAATTACAAGCAATGCCAAGAAATGTACGCAAAAGGCTTTTAATAAAGTTTTTCACTATTGTTCTTGGCGGTGTTGGCAGTTTTGTTTTAATGTTTAATGTTGCAGTGCTTGCGTTTTTTATCCCCCCCAGCTATAGCAGTAGTGATAGCAGTAGCTACAGCACAGAGAGTACAGGCGGGGGAGGCATGGCTGATATTGGCGCTCGTTGGTTGGACAATATTAACCAAATTATGGGGCAACAAGCTCCCGTGCGTACATCTTTTTTGATAGCAGGAGTAGACAACGAAGACGGTGGAGCAGACGTTATTATAATGGGGGTTTTTAACCGTTTAACAGGAAATATAGACCTTATTAACATTCCGCGAGACACTTTTATGGTTGTTAGCGACCCTTCCGTTGCTATATTGCGCGAAAACAACCGTGTATTTAACAACCCCACAAAAGCTACAGATTTATTCCGCCACTCCGGTCAGCATGGAGCTGCGGTAATGAGTACACAGTTGGAAGAATGGCTCAATATAGAAATAAACTACTACGTAAAAGTAGATTTGGTAGCTTTTAAAAATATAGTGGATATTATTGGCGGCGTTTATTTTAACGTACCCCAACGTATGTTTTACAACAACTATCATGACGCTTTTATAGACTTGCACCCGGGTTATCAATTGCTGAACGGTCAACAAGCCGAGGGGCTTGTCCGCTTTCGCGGTTACGCTCGTGCCGATATGCAACGCATAGAGGTACAGCAAGATTTTATGCGTGCACTGTTTTCACAAGTATTACAACGTGACATATTGTTTAGTCTCGATAACGTTATAGCTTTGTTGGAAACTGTGTTAACGTATGTAGAAACGGACTTTCCGATCTCGAGTATAGCAATGTATATGCCTTATTTACCGAACCTTAGTGCAGACAGTTTGCGTACCCAAACGATGCCCGGTGATCCCGGTGCATGGCATGCAAGCCTTGGCTCTATTGTTCAGCCTTTTATGGGTGAGTTTACTCCAATAATAAACCAGGTTTTTCACGGGATTTACCCACCGGAACCGGAACAAGATGATGCTCTGGCAGGGACACTGACCGAAGGGAGTTAAAATGGCAAAAAAGACATTACTTGCAATTAAACTTATTATGGTTGCTGTGTTTTTTGTTGCCTGCAATACAACCAACGCCCAAACGGGGGAGGGTATTGGTATACACGGTCTTTTGTCACGAGTGGAATATGGGGACAATACTGCATATATATTCGGCTCTATGCACGCCGGCACCCCTCACTGGTTTCCTTTGGCTCCTGTGGTAGAGGATGCAATGGCACGTTCTCAGGCTTTTGTTTTTGAGTATGACATATCATTAAACGAAACAATCCAATCCGCCATTATAATGGACTTTGCTGCAAATCACCCGGATACAATCGGCAGTTTGCTACCTCTTTTATCCACCGAACAATATAACAACTTTAGGCAAAACTTATCAACATTCCCTTCAAGGGCTATACCACAGGGATTTGGGTTTTATAATCTTTCGCCCTTTGCTTTGGATGCTGCTGTTGTTTATTATGCTTTCGAGTACCTGGGTATCGTCTTTAACTATAGCGTGGATAGCTATGTTTTGGGGGTAGCCCAAAGCATGGGGGCTCCAATACTTGGATTAAACCACCTTGTGAGAGAAGCGGAGCATATGTTTAGCATACCAACAGAAGCTAGCCTTCAATTACTTATTAATTTTGCTTCAAGAGAAGAAGTGTTGAGAGATGCAGGGTTGTTAGCGGGTTTGTATGCCGCCCAAGATATAGCTGGTATAACAGAGATTTTTGGAGAGCTAGATGACAATGCCGGAGATTTGTGGTTTTATGAAGTAATAATGGTACAGCGTTCAATAGAGTTTGCCCGGGAAATACAGCGATTACTGCTACAAACCCAAGAACCTACCACATTTTTTGTTACCATGGGTATTGGGCATATGGTTGGGGACAGTTATGCAAATGTATTTGTTTATTTGGCAGAGCAAGGTTTTGAGATTGTAGGATTGTATTAAACACGAAATGCAAGGCTATTATAGCACTATTTGGGAGGGATGAGTAATGAAAATACAAAATAAATTGTTAATAATAGCAACAACATTGTTTTTGGCTGCCTGTGGTCAGATTGGCGATGGGTCAATAGGCACAATAAGTGACTTTTTTCCTTTCGGTGAAAACACTACCCTTGTAATGGAAAACGAACAAGAACCTCTAGCCAATCACGAAATATTTACAACCCACATCAGTGGTAACAGGGTACAGCAACATATATCCGGATTAAATATAGCCCATGCGTTGGTGTTGGAGCTAGACGATGGCACTTTGCGCCAGGTTTTCTCATTTATTGATCATCCGGTTTTTGAGGACATAACTGATATACAACCCAATATAAATTGGGTAATATTGCAGGAACCTTTGGTGCTTGGCAATTACTGGAGTACAGGAGATGGTGATGCTATAAGCACCATTACAGGTATTGGCGCTCAAGTTGTAACACCTGCCGGAACTTTTAGCGAAACAATACAAGTTACAACCCAGTTTCCTAATGGGGATCATGTGGTTACATATTTTGCTGTTGGTCATGGTATTGTATACGACAGTTGGAACACGACTTTCGGAGAAACGGTTTCGTCTGCCACAAGCGAGCTTGTGCAAGTTAGAGAAGGCGGGATGGAAATAGAGATACCCGTGTTTTTCCCTGCTGCCGGGTTGGAAACAATTGAAGTGGAGATGATGGATATAACTATATATACAAACCAAGATTTCCCTTCACTATTTACCGAGGTTTTGCAAGAAACGGTAGCTGAACTGGAAAATGTGACGGTAAATAACATTACGGTGAACAGGATGGAAGGCTTTGTTAGTGTGGACTTTAGCCGAAACTTTTTGGATATAAATATGGGTAGTGCTTTGGAAGGGATGTTGTTGCATTCCTTAGCCAGCACCTTTGGCATGTTTTATAGAGTAGAGAACTTCCATATCACACTGGAAGGGGAAAATTATAATTCCGGTCATTTCTACTTTGGTGAGAGTGATTTTATTGATGTAGGCAGTTTTTGATATGCCCACAACAAAAGAGCTTATCAGGCAACATGGGTTTGTTGCAAAAAAAAAGTTTGGACAAAATTTTTTGATAGATAACAACATAATAGAAAAAATAATCGCCGGGGCAAATTTGCAAAAGAACGATAGAGTTTTGGAGATTGGTCCCGGTTTTGGTGCGTTAACGGGAAGGCTTGTAGCCACATGCGGAGAAGGAAATTTGGTTTGTGTAGAGATAGACGAAGCTCTTGCCACTGTTCTTGCAGAGCTGTATCCCGGGGTTAGAGTTATACAAGGGGATATTTTGAAAATGGATTTGGGTGATATAGTTGGAGCAGGGGGAAAGGTTGTGGCTAATTTGCCGTATTATATAGCCACTCCAATAATAACAAAGTTGTTGCAGAGTCCTATGGCGAGCTTAACGATAATGGTGCAAAAAGAAGTGGCAGATAGGTTGCGGGCCGAACCCGGCACAAAGGCATATGGATCGCTGACTGTATTTGCCTCTTTTCACGCCAAAATACACCATGTGACGAACGTGAATCCAAACTGTTTTTGGCCCAAACCAAACGTGGAATCCACGGTACTCCATTTTGAGATGGGATGCTACCATAACCCCAAGGATAGAGAGTTGTTTTATGGGATAGTACGCCAGGCTTTTACGACTAGGCGAAAAACAATGATAAACTGCTTGACGGCCGGAGGTATGCAAAAGGGTACTTTGGTAAGCACCCTTTCAAAGCTGGGGATAAAAGAAAACGTTAGGGCAGAGGAACTCACCCTAGAGCAGTATGTGCAGTTGGCAGACGCATTAGCTTGATATAAGTTCATACAAGTCCCCTACTCCCCCCTGCGCCCATCGGATTTATACTCCCGTTGTGCTTCTCGTCTCATATCCTTGTCGGCTATATCTCTTCGTTTATCATAGAGCTTTTTACCTTTTGCCAAAGCAATATCTACCTTTACAAAACTACCACTAAAATAGATTTTTGTAGGCACAATGGTGTACCCCTCCCTGGTGGTTGCACCGATAAGCCTGTTTATCTCACCTCGGTGCAACAACAAACGTCGGTTCCGTTTGGGATCTTTGTTGAAAATATTGCCGTGTTCATAGGGGCTAATGTGCATGTTCATAATATATGCCTGATTGTCATATATTTTAACAAAACTGTCCTTTAGATTGCAATTGCCCTGACGAAGACTTTTCACCTCTGTACCCACAAGCTCTACACCAGCTTGAAAAGTTTCATTTATGAAATAATCGTGAAAAGCCTTCTTGTTTTGGGATATTAGTTTGTAGCTTCGTTTTTTTTCCATTTTTTAGACTATGGTTAGTATAAGGGATAGTATGATAAAAATAGCCCCCAAAACTTTCGTGTAACGGTGTAGTGTACCTTCTAAGGAGCGTCCCTTGTTTTTATCCCAATATGTTTGCGGAGCGGCAGATGAACCCATCCCCCCCATCGCACCGCCAAGACCGGCAGATTTCTTTTTTTGAGATAAAATTATGATAACAAGTGCAACTGATACCAATAGGTATACTCCACTCAGTGCCATATAGGCAAATGTCATTTCCATTTAGTTTACCGCCTTTCTAGTTTCTAATAAGCGACAACCCATAAAATCCGGTTTCCGGTTGTGTCATAAAACCGTGGGTTCTGCCCCACCTCGCCTTACCTATGACACACTAAAATCCAGGGGTGTCTTTTTTATTGGTTCGCCATAACTGTCAATTCTTCCAAAAGTAGAGGTAGTTTTTCCGCTATCTCTTCGTCTTTGAACTGGCATGTGCCAACTGCAACGTGTCCGCCTCCGCCATATTTCAGCATAAGGCTACCCACATTTATCCTGCATGTACGGTTAATTATAGAATACCCCACAGCAACAGAACATCCCAACCCCCCTTTACCGGAAACTATCCATGCCGATATATTGGCTTGGGGGAAAAGACTATAGATCATAAAACGGTTGCCGGCATAGATGTTCTCCACGCCTCTCAAATCACTAATGATTATGTTGCCTTCAACCTTTGTGTTTTTTAACAACATTTCTTTAAAAAGTTTGGATTGCTCGTTGTAAAGGTCGATTCGCTCCCGAACATCGGGCAAGTCTAATATTTCTTGTATTGAGTTGGTGCGGCAACAGAGCAATAATTTTTCCATAAACTGATAGTTGTTGATGGTAAATTCGCGGAAACGCCCTAACCCCGTGCGAGGATCCATAAGGAATCCTATTAAAATCCAGCCATCGGGGTCAAGCACCTCTTCTTTTGTAAGGTTGCCGGAATCCACTTTATCTACAGCCGGCATTAAATCGTCGAAGTGAGCAAACCGTTCCCTACCACCGTAATATTCGTAGATAATTCTAGCACAACTTGGTGCCATGCGACTTTCTCCTTCAAACTTTCCTGCCAAAGAGTTGCGTTCATGCTCGCTAGAGTGGTGGTCGAACCATAACCCACAGCCCTCAACATATGGCACATTGGCTAATACATCGTTACTGCTTACGGGAATAAGACCGTCTTGTAAATCTTTTGGATGCACAAATGTATAGCTGTCAATTATCCCCGCTTCGAGCAATAAAGCACCGCAAGCTAACCCGTCAAAGTCTAAGCGGGTAATCAAATGCATAGGCAACTTTTTTCACCTCCATAAACAAAATGTGTTTTCAACGTATATAGCAAATTAACTTTTCGTTGTCCCTTTTAAATCACAAAAGTTAATTTGCTTTCCTTCAATATCGGCACTTTGTGATTTTTAAAGTTTTGGGGCAACTGTTAAGGGAAGTGCTATAATGGCATTGTACCAAAGTTTGACACTTACGTCAAGTTTTTGGGAAATGCTTTACGTTCGTTTCATAAACTTTTCAAAAATTTTCAACTTCTATAGCTATTCCACTTAATTCTAGCCATTTTTAAAATAAAATTAGGTGGAATAGCTTCCTGAATTCAGCAGTTTTAGTGTGAATTTAAAGGGCTAATTTAAAACGGAACTGCTATAACAATTTTTCGGAGTATAGCAAAAAAAGCCGGTAGATCTGCTTTTAAGATTTATGAATTGAATGCGAAAGTGGCGAAAAACCTTGGTTGGACTCTTAGAAATCATTAAAAAATTGCTTTCGGAAATATTATTCTAATGCGAACTATGAAACACTTTATGTCACACCCTATGTCACTCTCTATGTCACACCCTATGTGATGCTTTATATTAGAAAAAATTTAAAAAAACGGAAAAATCCTGTGGTTTAGAAAGATAATCCCATTATACAGTATGCTCGGCAACGAAACAAGCGGAAAATGTCCTAATGGAATCATATAGTTGCTTTTTTTTTGAAACTGTAGTATAATTAACCATAGCATACCGTGGGGTATGTTTGATTTTAACTATTTCAATTATTTCAACAGGGTGCTCATTGGGAGCATAAAGGAGGAAAGATATATGGAAATACAAGGAACGTACAACCAATTGTCAAACGTAACACAAACACCATACCAACAACCGCAACAAACAGAAGTGGCAGCACCGGAAGCACCGGCGACACAAGCTCCGGCTACACCACCACCGGCAAGTGGACCTAGCGGACCCGCCGCAACCCTAGACATTAGCCAAGTATCTATGGAAATGCAGCAAGAGCGTACGCTGTTTTTATTACAAAGCATGTTTAGTGACCAAGCCTCTGTTCAAACTCAGTCTCTTAGCGAAAGATTAGCTGAGGGTGGCTTAGGTACCGTGTTTGGCCTTACACCAGACCAGGCTGCAGAGCAAGTTAGCGAAGATGGCTTTTGGGGTGTAGAAAGAACAGCGGAGAGGTTGTTTGACATGGCAACACGCCTGTCCGGCGGCACAGAACAAGGTATGGAAGCAATGCGCCAAGCAGTGATAAACGGTTTTGAAGGTGCAGAACGTGCTTGGGGCGGCGAACTGCCACAAATTTCTCAAGACACTCTTGACAGGGTTATGGAAATGTTTGATGGAAGACTGGCGTAATATAGCCTCGTAATCCATCGTAACCCAGATAAAACAAAAAATCAGTTTCCTGTTTGGTAACTGATTTTTTGTTTTGTTTATTTTTCAAATTTGTTTTTCGAAGCAGAAGTGTCCTCTATTCCAAAATTGTTACATTCGTAAAGTTTGGCACACTTCTAAAATCTACCTGAAACCCTTCCATAGCGGTTGAGTAGGCAAAAGGAGTTATTATGTGCCATAGTGGTAGCATTGGCAAATCCTGTGCTAGCACTTCAACCAATTCTTGGTACAGGGTGTATCTGGTGGCAGGGTCTGTTGTTTGACGAGCCCTGTCGATTAAATCGTCTGCAACGGGACTTGAGTAAAGGAAACGGTTGCCGGCTACCCCGTGGTTTTCTGTGTGGAACAGCGGATGGAAAGCTCTGTCGGAATCACCGGTTAGGGCAACCCAGTTTAGCACAAACATATCGTGTTCGATAGCTCCTATAGCCGCCAAATACGCTCCCCAATCCATACTGGTAATTTCTATGGTTATACCAATTTGAGCAAGGTAGAACTGTACCAATTGGGCAATTTGGCTTCGGATTGTGCTACCGTCGTTGTACCAAAAACTAAGTGTCAGACCATCCGGCCATGGTGTTTGGGCTAACAAGTCCCTTGCACCTTCGATATCAAAAGGCTGTATCTCTAAAGTGCCAAAGGGAGAATATGCAAGTTGCGGAGCCGCCATACTGGTGGCGGGAAGTGCGAGTCCTCCCATCATTTCTATCATTTCGGCTCTGTCGATTGCTTTAGATATTGCTTGGCGCAAATACAGATTGCTAAGGGGATGTCCTTCTGTTAAGTTAAAACCGATATACTCTGTTGCGGCACTAGCCTCAGTAAAGTAATTTACACCATCCATCAGGCGAAGAGAGGGGACATCTATGGCGGTGGCGGTGAACCCATGGGCTTCTCCTGCCTCTAACATTGCCAGACGTGTTCCTGCTTCCGGTATAACTCGTATTGTTACACTTTCCACTGTAGCAAGATCACCCCAATAGTTTTCGTTTCGTACAAACACAGTGTTGTCACCGTGGTCGCGACTGTACATTACAAAGGGACCTGTTCCAATGGGAGCTTCTCCTATGTTTGGCCCCGTGCCGTTCTCTTGTGCGGCAAGAGCGGTGGGCGAAGCTATAAGACCGCCGCTTACGGTTAAATGACTAGGTAATGGGCTAAAAGGGAAAGCGGTGTGGATATGTACGGTGTATTCGTCAACAGCCAACACATCTGTAACCATGTCAAGTATGCTTGCTCCGGGAGATGCAAGCTCAGGATCCAAAAAACGGTTTAGATTAATGACTACAGCTTCTGCGTTAAATGGTGTGCCGTCGTGGAAATATACACCTTGACGCAAGTTAAATTGCCACACGGTAGGCTCTACGGTATAGAAACTCTCTGCCAAACTTGGCACTATTTCGCCTTCTTGAGTTATTGCTATAAGACCTTCAAAAACTTGAGATTGAAAAACAAGACTAGGTATGTCGTTAGTTAAATGGGGATCCATTTGAACAGCATCGGCGTTGCTAAGCCAAACTACATCGCCCCCCGATTGCACCTCATCCACTGCCGGTATTTGCGGATAAGTATCCCCGGCTCCGGGTTCAACCGATGTTCCTTGACCGCACGCCACCAAAAACAGGGTAAGGCCAAGTGGTAATAAACTTTTTTTAATATTCATTTTTCCTCCTTTTCTTTGCTCGAACCCAGCAAAGCTACAGAAACTTTAGCACTTTTTTAGTGCTTTTTTGCACTTTTTCAGCACCTTCGATGTTACATTTTTGTAACATTTATCAATTATAAACTTTTGGTATTACTTTGTCAAGTTTTGTTTTAGGGCGTTAAAAAACGCCGCACCTGTTGGCGTGACGTTTGGGGATTGTGTTGTAACAAATATTCATCAACCGTTCACCGCCCAATCGTAGAGTTCGGGGTCTTTATCCTTGTCCACAAGAATATGTCCTTCTGCGTTCACCTCAACAGTTTTATGAGGTATCCCTTTGCGCTTGATTATATCAAGCAATTGCTCACCGTAGGTTTGGGCGACAGTCGGCTGAAACGGCAGCCGCCGCTCTGCTATGATCT
>WRKF01000114.1 GCA_009778165.1 Defluviitaleaceae bacterium | reverse complement strand
AAAAAAAAAAAAAAAAAAAAAAACAACCGTTTTTTTGCATAAAATTTTCGCGAAATTAAGTGATTTTTTTGTGGAAATCCACGAAATATTGACTGACTTCGACGAAATGTTCAGTCAAAAAGTACATAAGTATATAAGTACACTAAAGAAAGCGAAAAAATGGCGAAAAGTCTTGGTTGGGCTTTTAGGAATCGTTAGAAATTGCTTTTTGAAATATTATTCTAATGCGAACTTTGAAACTTTCTATGTCACACCCGATGTGTGACTCGATGTGATATTGCGTTCACAAAGACGTTGTTCTTGAAAACATGGCGGGGCTATGTTATACTTACAGTGCGAGGTAAGTTTATTGTCTAGTTATTATCTGAGGTTGCTATATATGAAACAGTTGGTAGTTTGTGCCGATATGGAAGGGGCATCAGGGATTTTTGAACATAACAGCTTTGTGTTGTTGGATAAATTACCGAAAATTGTTCGTGTTTTTGATGTACCCAGATTGGCGACGGAAGTCTGCGAAGGATTGCTAATATAGCATATGCATATTTAAAAGGTGCTAACGTGAAAAAACTAAAACTATTACTTTTTCCCATAATTATTTTAGGGGCTTTGTTTGCTTTGTACTTGTTTAATACAAACTTTCCCCTCAGATATTTAAATATAATAGAGCATTATGCACAAATTCATGATGTAGACCCGGTTCTTGTGGCATCTATAATTAATGTAGAGAGCCGTTTTGATAGATACGCTGTATCTCATGCCGGAGCCAGTGGGTTAATGCAGTTAATGCCCAACACAGCTGTTTGGGCGGCAGAAGAATTGGGGATAGAAGACTTTTATTTTGATGAGATGGTATTTGATCCGCATATTAATATAAATATCGGTACTTGGTATATTAGGAGTTTGCTGGATAGTCATCACACAATGCCTGTGGCTCTTGCTGCCTATAATGCAGGGAGAGGTAATGTTGCTAGTTGGCTTGCAAACCCAAACTACTCTGTTGACGGCTATACACTTACATATATACCCTTTGGAGAAACGCGCCGCTATGTAGATATGGTGCTTTTGAGTATGCACGCCTATCGTTTAAGATTGTGGCTTGGAATTTAAGTTTGGAATTTAAGGATTTTTAATTTTTCGAGAAAGACTTGAAGGAGGCCTTTATGAAACCGTCTATAAAGCTACCTATAAAACCACTTGCAAGTTTGTTTTTGTTTTTGCTTGTGGGCTGTATATCTTTTTACCAACCGGATTTACCCACAAATATTGAAACACCGGCGACATTGCCGGCTCCCCAGGGCGGTATAGATGTTGTGCAAAACCCCGAGGGCATATTGAGCATTTCTATGCGCAACCCCCAAACACTTAACCCAATCCTTAATACAGACCCTACTGTAAGTTGGGTTCTTGGGCTTATTTACCAACCACTTTTTGAAATGGACAATTTGACCCCTATGCCTGTTTTGGCGCAATCCATACACATGACAGAAAATTATACACACGCCGTGGTTGTGTTGGCTAACCGCACATGGGCAGATGGTGTGCCAATAACTGCTCAAGACGTAGTGTTTACATTGCAAACGATACAAAACAACAGCCAATCCCCCTATCATGATATGATAAGCAATATTGCCGGATTTCAAGCATTGGACGCACGGAGTGTGCAGTTCACTTTTAATAGCCCTGTTGGGGGAAGGGTGCAATATTCTTTGCTTTTCCCTATAATACCCGCTCATTTTTTTGCCGGGCAGCTTGGGGTACGCAACATGCAGGCTTTGGGTAGTGGGCCGTTTATGGTGCAGCGGATAGCGTTTCCGAGGGAAATGATGCTTGTGCATAACCCCCACAGCCCCGTCATGCCCAATATTGCTGCGGTGCAGGTAATCATTGCCCAAAACCGCAGCACCGAATTTTACTCCCTTAACCAAGGAATTATAAATGCGTTAAGGGGTACAATTGCCGACTTTGGGCAGTATACTGTATCTCCGGTGGGGCTTTCCATCATCCCTTATGCCACCCAAAAGTTCGATTTTTTGGCATTTAATTTTGATAACATTATTTTGGGAAGTGTTCATGTACGCCAAGCCATCGCTTATCTTCTGCCGGTTACAGAGTCAATATATACTGCGTATCTTGGGCAAGCTCAACGAACAAGCAGTGTAGTACACCCCACAAGCCATCTTTATCTGCACTATCTCAACTATCGTATATCAGACGAAAACAGGGCTTGGGAGCTTTTTGGTCAAGCCGGTTATGGGGATGTGGGCGACAATACTTTGGGGAGTGTGGTTGCAGGGGTTCCCGTACCCATGCCACCCCTGCGGATTTTGGTAAACACAGAAAGCCATGAACGAATGACGGTGGCCGGTTTGTTAAGCCAAAACCTGGAAAGTGTCGGGATACAAGTTGAGATGATAGCAGTAGATTTTGAACAGTATATACAAGAAGTGCAGAACCGTAATTTTGACATGTTGTTTGCAGGTGTGGATTTGGAAAGAGATTTGCGGTTTTTGCTATATTCTACGGGTAGTAACAACTTGATGAACTATTCAAGTGCCGTTTTGGATGAGTATCTGGAAAATGCTGCAAACGCCATTTCTACCGAGCTTTATCAGCTTGCTTGGAATGACATACAAACCTATGTAAACGAAATGTTGCCCATTGTTGGCATAGCTTTCAGGAACGGGGTTGTGTTTGCGGGAAGTGGGCTTTATGTACCTTCTTCCCCCAGTATCAGCAATATGTACAAAGGGGTGGAGCATTGGGTTTTGCATTGATTTTGCGTTAATTTTGATTATTTTTGTTATACACTTTTTCCAATGTTTCGTTAAGCAACGTTAGGGAAACAAACAATGCCAACATTATGGGGAAAAACATCTCTAAACTGAAATATCCTATAATCTGCCATACAAGCGGTGCAATTATTGCACCGCCTATACCAAAAGAGGCTACTTCTTGCCCGACTAGCCTCGTAACTATTTTGGGGCTAAAAAGGTTGGATGTGTCGTGGAAAATACACGGTAGTATTGGTGCAATACCAAGCCCCAGTAACGCAACTCCAACCAAACTGTTTGTAAACATCAAAACTGTGCTACCTGCTATTGCTAGAGCAAGCCCTGCTCGTATTATCGTAATATTGGCAGCTTTTGATGCTATATAACCTGCCACAAATCTGCCAAGGGTCAAAAAGCCGAAATATGCGGCGGTGAGTATTCCGACCGTATCAATACTTAACCCACGTGATTCTAAAAAAATGCTTGGCATCCAAAAAATGATGGAAAACTCTATACCACCTTGCAATAAACATATAACTAATGCCATAAACTGATGGCGTTTTTTTGACAGATAATTCTTTTTGGTTTCAAAATTTTCGATTTTTTGCTTAGGCTCGCTCGCATCCCAAATTTTTTTGAAAATGCTGAACAAGACCAATACAGCCACAAATGCGTAAATAACAGCAATAGAGTTATAACCGATACGCCAACCAAAATGCAGTATTATTTGCGACATGGCGGCAGGGGTAACAGAAGCACCAAGCCCCCACAGAGCATGCATCCAGGTTACATACCTTGCCGAATCGGATCTTGACATATACACATTTAGGCTCGAATCTATCAAACCTAAACCAATGCCAACAATAGCAAACATTGCTACCAAAACATTAAAGTTTGGAGCCGCTGCCACACCAAAGAGTCCAATGGTAGCCAAAACTGTGCCAACAAAAACAATGTTTTGCAATTTTATACGTTTAGCGATATACCCCATTTGGCTAGAAACAAATGTGTAAAGACCAAGCTGCACCGTTGTTATTATTGCGGCTAGCTCCAACAGCATGTTCATGTCGCCCATCATTGTTGTTAGCGCTATCCCAAAAGCTCCATCGGGAAGCCCAAGTATAAAGTATGCAAAAAAAGAAATCGCTAAAATATAAAACATGTTTTTGCTGTGCATAATATCTCCGTTACCGCCCTTTAATTTTGAACTGCATTACCAGCTCTCGCAGATTCATGGCTGTATTTGCCAAATCTCTGCTGACATCTGTGTTGTTTGTTACCGCTTCTGTGTTGCCTATAGTCATATTATACACATTTTGCATACCCTCAGTTACAACAGATACATCTTTTGCTTGTGTATAGGAATCACTTGCTATGCCTGCAAGAGCAACGCCTCCCGCATCTGTGGCTTCTACTATGCCTACCAACGCATCTGCACTTAGTTGTGCCATTTCTACACCTTTGCCCACGTGTATCAAAGAGTTTTCTAACATGGCTGTTGCATCTTTTGCCGCTTCGGCACTTCTGCCTGCCAGGCTACGCACCTCTTCTGCTACCACAGCAAAACCTCTCCCGTGCTCCCCTGCTCTTGCGGCCTCTACGGCGGCGTTCAATGCAAGCAAGTTTGTTTGGAAAGCTATATCGTCTATTATTTTAACAATTTTTGAAATATCTTGGCTAGAGGCTTTTATGTTATTCATTGCGTCAACCAGCTGCCCCATTTTTTTATTGCCGTCTTTTGCCATGTCTGTTACCCCGGACGCTATTTCACGTACTTTGTTGGCGTTTTCGGCATTTGCTGTTGTTTTTTGGGAAATTTGCTGCATGTTTTGTGTCATTTCGTTCATTGCCTGTGTTTGTTGGTTAAAGCTATTTGTCAAGTTTACACTGTTTTGCGAGATACCTTCGGCGGCTTCTCCAAGATTGGTAGATACTTCTTGTATCTCTGCAATAAGGGCGCTTATGGAATCTGTCAGGGTTGCAATAGAATCTCCGATAGAGATAAAATCACCGCGATAATCGGAAGTTGTGCTAATGTCAAAGTTTTTGTTTGCTATCTCCATAAGAGTTTTGTTTAAATTTGATACGTATGTGCCTACCGTTTCTATGCTTTTTGCTAATCCGGATCCGATTCTTTCGAATCTTTCGTAAGATATTAGGGTGTCTTCGTCATGAGGAGAAGGGGCATAATCAAAACGCATAACGCCTTCGCTAAAGTTTGAAATAGCTGCGTGAAGTTTAGCACCTTCACTCTTTTGGTATTTTACAACTTTGTCATTAGCATCTTTTGCGGCGATTATCTCTGTTATATCGTGGGTCATGTTCATAAATGCAACTATTTTGCCGTGCGAAGTGATGGGCCATACAGTATTGTCCTCAACAATCATGCCTTTTGGCGTGTCTATATGGGTGCGAAAATACTCTATTTGGCTGCCTGCCTCAATTTTCTTAAATGCCTTTATGTAGCCTTCAGCTTCTTGTCCAAACAATTCTTTCAAACCGGTGCCAATATCATTTGTTGTGTAGCCATAGCTCAAGCAAGATTTGTTCATGAATCTAACATTGTATTGCAGATCCGCAATTACTATTGGGTTGGGCAGATTATCCAAGTAACTGTGCATTGTGTTTACAAGCTCATCTATAGCTGTCAACAGTGTTTGTAAATCGTTTTCAAAATTTTGCACGTTTGTACGTTTTTGTAAGTCCCCCCGCATGGCTTGTTCGCCTACCGTGAAAATTTCATGCACAACCAAACCAAAAGAGCGTTGTATTGCACTAAAGCCATCTGCCAAAGTTCCTATTTCGTCGTTAGCACCAACGGGGATATTAACATTCATTCTGCCGTGTGCTAAATCTTCTGCCACTCCCTGCAACGCTTTTAGCGGCTTTATTATTTTTTTGTTCATGAAAGCGGCAACAACGGAAACAACAAGGATACAGGCGATTAGGCTAATTGCTATGGTTGCGATTATTTGCTCTGCCATATTTAGTGTGCTGGGCATTGTTACGATTATTTCCCAGTCAAAATGGGGGTGGTAAGCTCGCAGTGCCATGGTATTGCGACCGATGGAATCTGTAAACTCTGTTAGCTGACCTATAGGAAAAATGTCACTTATGACATAGGTTGGGTCTTCGGTGTCGATTACTTGTGCAGATGTATCGGTAGTTGCTATTAGCCGACCGTCCGAATCCACAATAACGATGTTTTCTCCGTCGCCTACAGATAATAGCATGTATTGCTCCATATAGGAAATATTGGTCGGTAGTGCCAACATGGCAATAGGGCTACCGTTGTGGAAAATTGGGACAGCGTTCCATATTTGCAACGCGCCCGTAACGGGAGAAGGAGTTACAGGGGAAGCGAAGCTCCTTCCTTCATTTGCTTCGTGTACCGCTTGGGCGTGAGCCGTATCCAATATGTTGAGTCCAACGGATGCACCAAAGTTACCGGTATGTGTTATTACCCCATCAAGATTAACCAAATTTACATTAGCTACAATGAGATGATCATTTATGCTGGGAAGGGACAAAAAAACAGCATTTAGTATGTTAAATATCTGTATGTCATCTTCCTCGATGATAGCGTTAATTAGTTGTTGGTTTTGTGATACGCCATCTAAGATAGCCTCTATGCCAGAATTCCAAACCTCTACCACAACTTCTGCATTGGCTATGTTGCTGTTAAGAGAATAATATGCTGTAGCTTGCACCTGCATGGTGCTTAGGGCAATCAGCACACCGGATATTACAGCGTTCCCCAATAACACGGCAATAATAATAAGTAAAATAACTCTGGTAGTAACATTGTTTTTTCGATTTTTCGATCGGTCTCTTTTGTCTTCTGTTTTTTTCATGGCTATACCCAATCCTTTCGCTATTTTTTTGATAATTCACTATGCCTACGTACGATACCGGAACACATTGTCCATATTATAATTTATATTATAATTTATGTTATCGCAAATATCAACCCTCGTGATTTAAATTTGTGTGGCAAAAAAAGTTTACATATCTGCTTTTAATCCGCTTTTAAGATTTATGGATTGGGGGCGAAAAAGCAAAAAATCTTAGTTGAGCTTTTGGAGAATTGCTAAAATTGCTTTTAAAAATATTATTCTAATGCGAACTATGTAACTCTCTATGTCACACTTTATGTGAGACTCTGTGTGCGAATCTATGTGAAAATCTATGTGTGATTTCAATGGAGAAAATAAGAAAACACAACATTTTTGGCAAACCTCCAAAAAAATTTGTGAAAACATTACAAAAAAAATCTCGAAATAGGCAAAATTTCGCTGTCATTCAAAGGACAGCATCGCCACTCGAGAAAATATACAGCAAAATCAACAAAAACAAATATTAATTTTTACATATTTCTAAGCAGAAAGACCTTTTGTGTCCTTCACAAAAGGGGGCTTTGGGTGGGGGTTTCGGTTTGATGAAAGTTAGATTTCTGCTATAATTTGCTATAATTATTAATGAGGAAAAACCGATTGGGTGAGTTGGAGAGTCCATGCTTCAACGTTTGTGTTTAGTTAAAGGAGGAAGAGTTTGCGAAAACTGTTGGTTACAACATTGGTGATTTTATTTATTGCCTTACCTACTTATTGGTTTTTTAGGCCTATCCCAACTTTAAAACAAGACTCTGCTGTCGTGCTTTCCGTGCTTCTTGTTAGGCACAATTTTGAAGATCTTACCGAAATCCTTGATTTGGATAAAGTTGCTGATATAGTACGTAATTATTATACCAGAAGGGCGTTTGATTTATTTCCCAGTCATGTATCGGATGATTCATGGTTTCTCAGCCTTTGGAGGACAGATGGTATTGTATGGATTAGTCTAGGTTTCGATAATGTTCTTTTTCGCAGTGCGGGTGATAGACTAATACACAATGTACTTAATGCGGAAGTGCTTATCTATGAATTAGAATATCTGCTCTTGAATAGCAGATAGCATCTTACACAAAACAAGAACAAAAACCGTCGTTTCCCATTTCAAGCAAAAACTCTTGCATATGCTTGATTATAGTTCCCTCAATGTCCTTCTCGTAATAATGTGCTTCCCTCTTTAACCCAAGAAACTCTAAAACCATGGGGTCCTTAATAATTTCTGTGGGGCTTTCAACTGTACGTTCTTTTCTTGCAACAGCAAGCACGGCTTCTTTGTCGTTGCTAAGCAACAGACGTTCGTATAGTAGCGAATTTATCTGTCGCTCTAGCTCTCGCCCTGTCCATCCGTTGTTTGACGCTTCAAGCTCGTAATATTCGCGCTTGTGGTCATCGTCTATTCTGATAAGCAAGCGATATTGAGACCAATTCAATTGCGAACGCAGTGCGTTCGCAATTGGATAAAGCCGATAAAATTGTCGGCAAACTTCCAATTGACGCACAGAAAACCCACTACCGAACTCGGCTTCAAGCTGCTTTGCCAATTTTTTGACTATATAAGCTCCATATTCGGCACGGTCGTAGCCGTGCTGTTCTTCTACAAAAATACGCTCGCCTAACTGCCAATACATTAACACACGCTGAGTGTTTACGCTGCGAACAGCAGATTTTTGGGCATTTAAAATTATGCCTTTTATGTCACTATAAAAAGCTGTGCTGACACTCATGTCGTTACTGTTTGTCATCTCATCCATTGATCAATACCTCCAATTCTTTGAGTCTACTTTAGATCTCCCGCTCCAGTGCGTTAATTTCCGCTAAAATTTTTTGACGGACAACTTTATTTTTTAGCTCGCCTGTAATCATTCTTCTGCTTCTATAACTCACTCCCCACTACTACTATTATTATTTATCATCATTTTACCATCGGCATATTTTTGCTTTTTATTGATTCCCGTTGAATAGTATAATACTGCAAATATGCAAATATAGCAATATAGAAAAAATATCCTAGGCTCTATAAACTGAACACAAGTAAAATAGCCGTATTGCGAAAATCTTGGAAATGTTGTATAATCATGTCATATTCTTAAAAAGAGGTAAACCAAATGATAAACAGAAGCCAAATGAAGCC
Source organism: Defluviitaleaceae bacterium (assembly GCA_009778165.1). Classification (GTDB taxonomy): domain Bacteria; phylum Bacillota; class Clostridia; order Lachnospirales; family UBA5962; genus WRKF01. The sequence continues at coordinate 5,017 of WRKF01000114.1, read as the reverse complement.
AATAAACATAGGTTACGGCAATATTGTAATGATGGAAAGAATAGTCGCAATTGTTAGTCCCGAGTCTGCGCCAATAAAGCGTGTATTGCAAGATGCAAAGGAGCAAAAGCAGGTTATAGATGCCACCTATGGTAGACGTACACGCTCCATTATTTTTACGGATGCCGGCTTTGTTATACTTTCCCCATTGCAACCCGAAACACTTGCAGGTCGTGCACTTGAAATAGAAAAAACCGAAAAAACGGAAAAAATCGACAAAATTTGAAAGTGGGTCAACAAATGAAGAGAAGGGGAATGCTTGTAATTATATCAGGTCCTAGCGGTTCAGGAAAAGGAACTGTTATAAAAAAACTTAATCGGCAAGATTTTGCTCTATCTATATCTATGACTACAAGAGAACCCCGTGCCGGTGAAGTTCCCGGCAAAGATTACTTTTTTTGCACAAAGGAAGAGTTTATACTGGCAAGGGACAACAACCATTTGTTGGAACATGCCGAGTTTGTTGGTAATATGTATGGAACACCAAAAAAATATGTGGAAGAACAAATCGAACAAGGGAAAGCTGTTATTTTAGAAATAGATGTGGAAGGGGCATTACAAATAAAAGAGAAATTTAAGGACAGCATAAGTATTTTTCTTATGCCCTTAACTTTTAAAGAATTGGCTACCCGCCTTGTTATGCGTAAAACAGAAGATGTGGACACGGTAATACGGCGTATACGCAGGGCACGCAGTGAAATAGAATATATACATCGTTATGACTACCTTGTGATAAACGATGAGATAGAAAGTACAGTAACAAAGATCCAAAAGATAATAGACAGCGAATATCTGAAACCTCACAGAAATGAGGAGTATATTGAAAGTATTAAAGGAGATGATTACGATGCTACAGCCGTCCTACTCAGAATTGATGACGAAAATTAACCAAAGTGAAACTACTGATGACAAAATAACAAGCCGTTACACAATTGTGTTGGCAACTGCTAAACGAGCTCGCCAGTTAATAGACGGTGCATTGCCGCTGTGCTATGCACCAACAGATAAACCCGTTAGTATATCGGTAAAAGAAATGTACGAGGGTAAATTAAAAATAATAGATAGAGCCACAGGAGAAGACGAGTATTATCGGATTATCCGTGAGCAAATGATGAAAGAAGTCGATAATTTAGCTGACACCTTTTAGCAGGGAAATAATAAAAATGCCTTACGCCACCGTTATTCTCCCTGTAGCTCACAAAAATGTGGACAAAACTTTTACTTACAGCATACCACAGGGATTGCAAATCACCTTGGGTATGGCTGTTTTGGTGCCTTTTGGCAGGGGTAACAAACAATATGAGGCATACGTTGTTGGTTTTGCTGAAACTTGCGACTTTCCCACAAAAGGTATAATTGGTATAGCGGCAAAAGAACCGCTCCTTACCCAACACATGATAGAGTTAGCTTTGTGGATGAAAGATAAGTATTACACAACAATGACACAATGTTTGGATGTGATGTTGCCACGTCAGTTTATAAAAACTGCCCCCAAAAAACAGACATTTGTTAGCCTTGTGATGGGGGAAGCGAAGGGTAAAAACGATGCTCAACAAAGAGTAATAGATTATCTTGCAAAAACAGGGGAAGTGGAGCAAAGCCACCTTATAAAAGCCCTCAACATTTCTACTTCACCAATTAACACTCTAAAAAAAATGGGGGTTGTGCAAATTTACCATAAAGCCACAGAGCGTAACCCCATAAGAAATCAAAACCAAAAGGACTATGTGAATGTATTGAATTTTGAGCAAACTCAAGTTTTGGAGGGCTGTTTGGCTCATTATGACCAAAAAAATAGCAAGCCAATACTTATACATGGAGTTACGGGTAGCGGTAAAACCGAAGTTTATATGGGGATAATACACCGTATTTTACAAGATGGTAAGCAGGCGATTGTGCTTGTGCCGGAAATATCTTTAACCCCTCAAACTGTGGCTCGTTTTGTGGCTCGTTTTGGTAGTTTAGTAAATTTTACCCATTCCCGCCTTAGTGCCGGGGAGCGTAGCGACCAGTGGCAAAATGCCCGCAATGGTAATATTTCCATTATGATTGGACCTCGCAGCGCAATATTTGCCCCCTTCGATAATTTGGGGGCGATTATTGTAGATGAGGAACATGAAAGCTCATATAAATCTGAAACGACACCAAAATACGATGCAAGGGAAATAGCGATAGAACGTGGCCGGCTGGCAGAGGCTATGGTTGTTTTTGGCACTGCCACCCCAAGCATAAACGCCTATTACCAAACCCAAAAAGACCAATACAAGTATTTTGCTTTAGAAAACCGTGTTAATCTGCTACCTCCAAAAATCAATATAATAGATATGCGTGTGGAACTGCGTAGCGGCAATATGTCGATATTTTCTGAACCATTACAAAGGGCAATAGAAAAAAATTTGCAAACCGGTCTGCAAACCATACTATTTTTAAACCGCCGCGGACATTCTACATTTGTTAGCTGCCGCAATTGCGGTCATGTTATGAAATGCACAGATTGTGCTGTAAACTATACATATCACCGAGCAATAGAACAGCTAATGTGCCACTATTGCGGACTACAAGAGCTTCCCCCAACAAATTGCCCCATTTGCGGTTCAAAATTTATCCGACACTTTGGGGTGGGGACTCAACGGATAGAAAAAGAGATAAAAGAGATGTATCCTGCCGCCCGACTGCTACGAATGGATTTGGATACAACCACAAAAAAACATTCTCATGAAGATATTTTGACGATGTTTAGAGAGCAGAAAGCCGATATATTAATCGGTACACAGATGATAGCGAAAGGGTTGGATTTTCCGCAAGTTACAGTTGTGGGGATTGTGGCAGCAGATATATCTCTAAACGCAGGAGATTATCGCAGTGCGGAGACTACTTTTCAGCTATTAACCCAGGTGGCAGGTCGGGCAGGTCGGGCAAAAGACATGGGTCATGTTTACATACAAACATACACACCTGAACACTACAGTATTGTACACACGGAATCCGGTAGCTACCAAGGATTTTACGAACAGGAAATTGCCCTGCGGCGGCAAATGTTTTATCCGCCTTTTTCCCATGTTTTTTTGCTGTTGTTTACAGGGCCTGTAGAGAAAGATATAATAAAAATGTTGTTTAAACTTTTGCATACAATGAAGTATTACAACGAAAAACGCCCCATTTTTGAATTTTTGGGGCCTGCCCCCGCAATAATTTCCAAAATAAAAAATCGGTATAGATGGAAGCTGATTGTAAAGTCTGAAGATGAAACGAAGCTGAAAAATTTTGTACTATTTACATTAGAAAAGTTTAGACTGCAAAATGAGCAAAATGAGCTAAAGGAGATTAGTGTTAATCTAACTCTTAATCCGTCTAATATTGTGTGATATTGTGTAATATATAAAAGAAGAGAGGAAGCCAAATGGCACTACGCGAAATACGTTTAGCACCTGATCCTATTTTACGCCAACGTGCAAAACCCGTAATAGAAGTTACGCCAAAAGTTGTAGCTTTGTTAGACGATATGAGAGAAACTCTGTTAGCAAAAGACGGAATAGGTTTAGCAGCTCCCCAAGTGGGGATTTTAAGAAGAATACTTGTTGTATATATACATGATGAGTTTACTGAACTTATTAACCCCGAGATAATAGAAACACGAGGTCTTGTAATAGGCATGGAAGGATGCCTTAGTATGCCGGATGAAGGATGCTATGTTCGCCGCCCCCACTATGTAAGGATGAAGGGGTTAGATAGGAACGGTAACCAGGTTGTGTTAGAAGCAACAGGGCTTAAATCAGTTGCTTTGTGCCATGAAATGGACCATTTGATAGGGGTGCTTTTTACTGACAGAAAAGTGGAGCCAACACCGTCAGAACAGCAGTTGATAGACGAAAGCAACAAAAAACAAGGCTTCAAAGATGAGATGGTTGATCCTGCTGTATTGAGCGTGGAATAAAAAGGGGGTAAATGTAAATAATGAAAATTTGTTTTATGGGTACTCCCGACTTCGCTGTTCCTACCCTGGAAATTTTAGCTGCTGCTCACCAGGTGGTTGGTGTAATAACCCAACCGGACAAGCCAAAGGGGCGCGGCAAAAAACTTGCTCCCCCCCCCATAAAAGAAACTGCTCAAAGTCTTGGTATACCCATTTTGCAGCCTCAAAAAATAAAGGCACAAGAGGTATTTGAATGGGTTGCGGCACTACAGCCGGATATTATAATAGTAATAGCCTATGGGCAAATATTGCCAAAATCTTTGCTTGAACTCCCAAAATATGGTGCAGTTAATATACATGGCTCACTTTTGCCAAAATACAGAGGAGCCGCTCCAATACAATGGGCAATTATAAATGGAGAACAAAAAACAGGAGTCACCATAATGCAAATGGATGTTGGAATGGACACGGGGCATATGATTTTAAAAAAAGAAATGGCCATTGATAACAAAACCGCAGGGGAAGTTTTTGAAGAGATGGCAGTGCTGGGAGCTGATGCAATAGTAGTGGCACTTGCACAAATACAAGAGGGGACAGCCACATTTACCCCACAAGATGAAAAACTAGCAACATATGCTCCAATGCTCACAAAAGAACAAGGGCGCATAGACTGGTCAAAAACTACCGACCAAATTTTGAGTTTAGTCAACGGCTTGAACCCTTGGCCGGGGGCATATGCTGTGCTAAATGGGCAGAATTTAAAGATATGGCGAGTTGTCGCCAACAATACAAAGCGGGATGCAGTACCCGGCTGTGTATTGACCTCAAGCCCAAAGCAAGGCATAATAGTAAGAACAGGTGATGGTGCTGTAGCCCTGGAGGAAATACAATCCAAAACTGGTAAACGTATGCCATCAAAAGAATATGTAAAAGGAAACCCGGTGGAAACCAACACAATGTTATATTAGTATAGCTATTCCACTTAATTCTAGCCCTTTTTAAAATAAAATTAAGTGGAATAGCTTCCTAAATTCAGCAGTTTTAGTGTGAATTTAAAGGGCTAAT
>WRKF01000113.1 GCA_009778165.1 Defluviitaleaceae bacterium | reverse complement strand
TCTTCGCAAATCTCAAGAAAAAGTTGCGAAAAATAATCAAAAATCACCCTAGTTTAGGTGAAGCATTGAGGGAGTGTTTTGGAGGGTAATTAGTATAGCATAATAGCCCTTGCGTTTATAGTAATGCTTTGCTCTTAAATATCCGCACTTTCTTATGAAGCGCATTAATTCTCTAAATTTAGAGGGTTGTTCCACAAGCACCCATTTCAAATAATCTTCATAGGCACGCAAAGCGTCCGATATACTTTCATCTTGCTTCTGTCCAAGGACGTATACACCCTTTTCAAAAATATCTTTGTACTTTTCAAGCATTTCTTGCCCGTCGTCTACGCTTTTCAAGTACGCAATAACTTGATTGTAACTACCGGATGCACATGTAGCCTTAAAAACTTTTTCGTCATAACTCATAATCGGATAATCCTCCCAAGAATATAAAATATTTGTGTCGATTCGATAAAAGCCAAACAGCACAGTTAATGAAATCTATCCATAGTATATCATGATCTATATTCGATTTCAAGTCTACAACCTTTGGCAAAACACAAAGTTTGCATTTTTTTTCTAATTGTGATAGTATTTGTCATTATATAGTAGCAAATAAAAATGCTAAGTTAAGGAGATTACTTATGATAAAAGAGTTACAGGCAGTGTTGGAAGATAAGTTTGCAACAGAGGTAGTTGTAATGGATATTAGCAAAATATCGATTTTGGGGGACTATTTTGTTATAGCTACAGGCAAAAACGAAAACCAAATACAAGCCATGGGCGAAGCGGCGGAGGAATACCTAGCCAAAAACGGAATACCGCTAAAGCACAAAGAGGGAGGCTACAACACGGGTTGGGCGTTGTTAGATTTTGGTGTAATAATAATGCACCTTTTTGACGAGGAGTCTCGTAGCTTTTACAATTTGGAAAGGCTATGGAGCGACGGCGAACCCGTTTAGTTTGCAACCTTCCAAAAAGGAGGTATTTTTGTATGGAAAGAGAGAAACTCTCTAAACGTGTAGTGGGTATTGGCATAGTTTTAAATGTTTTCATTTTTGTCATAAAGGTGTTTATAGGATTTGTTTTAGGCTCTATTGCAATTATTGCGGATGGGGTAAACAACTTGATAGATGCCTTTTCTAACTTTTTGGTTGCGTTAGGTATCCGCATTTCCGGAAAGCCTGCCGATACAGAGCATCCCTTTGGGCATGGACGGGGCGAATATCTTACTGCACTAATAGTGGCATGTGTAATGATATTTTTTGGTATAGAGTTTTTGCGAGCTTCCATTGATGAAATAATAAACCCGACCCCTGTTGGGTTTAGCTTTTGGTTAATAGGAATCCTGCTTGCCACAGCTCTTTCAAAAGTGTGGTTGTACATTTTTTACAAAAAATCCGGCAAAAAGCTAAATTCTAAACCAATTTCAACACTTGCTGTTGACAATATAAACGATGCTATAACGACTTTTTTAGCAACCGGCTCTATTGTGTTTGCATACTTTACCAATATTATGATAGATGGTTACGTGGGGGTCGCAGTATCTTTGATAATTTTGCGTAGCGGTTACAAGGTGGCAAAAGACACAATATCTACTCTGTTGGGAGAAGGTGTAGACAAGGAACAAGCAGATAAAATACAAGCATTAATAGAAAGTGATGAAAATATATTGGGAACTCATGACCTTATTGTGCATAATTATGGCCCAACAAGCAGTATGGCTACTTTGCATGTGGAAATGTCGAACACAATAACTTTGGACCAATCTCACAAAATAATAGATGAGTTAGAAAGACGGGTAAAAAAGGAATTGGGGATTCAACTGGTGCTACACATAGATCCAATTTCGGTAGGAGATGGGCGTTTAAACGATATAAAGAAAGTGACTCTATCGTATATATCGCAGATTGACAAAAGCCTGGATGCACATGATTTTAAAATAATAGATGCAGATAATCATACAGATATTGTGTTTGAGTTGGTTTTCCCTCACGGATTCGATAAGGAAAAAGAAAATTTGGTGATTGTTAGCCTGGAAGCTATTATTAAATCTCTAAACGAAAGCTATCGCCCTATTATAGAGCCGGAATATAGATTTATAAAGGAATAGGCATGAAAGTAGCGAAACAGATACGGGATATAAAAATGGGCAAGATAAAGGACAAATTTGTGATAGAGGGGGTACGTTGGCTAGAGGAGTACCCTGATATAGAGATAGATTTGTTCGTTGCAAATGAAAAAAGCCCGAATTTGGAAAGGAGAGCTCCTGTTGTTGTTTTGGGTGATAGGCAGATAAAGGCGTTGTCTGATACAGTAACACCACAGGGTGTAATAGCAGTTTGCAAAAAGGTTACTTATAAATTGGATGATATGGAAATGAAAACCCCGGCATTTATTTTGATGATTGACCAAATAAGCGACCCGGGGAATATGGGGACGATTTTGCGAAGTGCTGTTGCTTTTGGCGTGGATTTTGTTTTGGCTAGCAAAAACTGTGTGGATGTATATAATAGCAAGGTAATACGCTCCACCGCAGGAGCAATATTTAAACTCCCTGTGATAGAAGATGTCGATTTGCCCCAGGCTCAAACTTTTTTGAAAAAAAGGGATGTTAAAACAATTGCAACAAGCCCCCATGCACGGGATTATTATTACGATATTGATTTGAATCAAAGCATTTGTTTGGTGGTGGGTAACGAGGCGAGGGGTGTTTCCCTTGCTCTTGTCCAAAACTGTGACTATAATGTAAAAATCCCCATGGTTAACATGGAATCTTTGAATGTATCGGTAGCTTGTGGTATAATAATGCAAGAAGTGTTGCGTAAGAGGCTCTAAGAGCCTGCTGTTCAAAAAATGAAAAAACGAGAAAAAATAAAGGAGATTATAATGACAAATCCGGTAGTAACTATAGAAATGGAAAATGGTGATACAATGATATTGGAGTTGTATCCAAAAACGGCTCCTAACACAGTTAACAACTTTGTTAGCTTGGTGCAGGAAGGGTTTTATGATGGATTGGTGTTTCATCGGGTTATAAATGGTTTTATGATACAAGGAGGCTGCCCGCAAGGAACGGGGGTTGGAGGACCGGGATACAGTATAAAAGGTGAGTTTTCTCAGAATGGAGTTGAAAATGATTTGCCCCATACTCCCGGGGTTATATCTATGGCTCGGAGTCAAGCACCGGATTCTGCCGGATCACAGTTTTTTATTATGCACAAAAAATCGTCCCATTTGGATGGCAGTTATGCCCCGTTTGGCAAAATAACGCAAGGGCAAGATATAGTTGACAAAATAGCAGAAACGGAAACAGACCCGGGCGATAGACCAACAGAGCCACAAACAATAAAACGGATAACAGTAGATACAATGGGCGTAGAATATCCCGAACCGGATAAGATTCCAGAGTAATGTGGGGTTTCGCCCCACACCCCGCCCGCTTTTTGAAAAGAGCCGGGCGGAAACTTTAATATTGAACTCGCTGTAGGAGGTACCCAAAAACCTAGCGAACTTAGCTTCGAGAGCAACATTGGTGTTTTATAGCAAATTAACTTTTAGTTGTCTTTTTTAAATCAGAAAATTAGCACTTTTGTTGTTTTAAAATGGGACAACTCATATTTGCAGGATTACAACCGTTTTTGTTCTCGAAGCAACAGTATTGATTAATTAGTCTGCAAATAGTTTGTAAGTTTTTGTTAGACTTCAGTGGGTTATTTCAAATGCTCATGAATAATCCACTTAATCGTGTGTTGAGCTTTTTCAACGCCGGAAATCTCTATCAATTTATAATAGTCCTTGATTTCATCCCCGGTAAAAACGACTGACACAATTCGTTGCTGTTTGCCTGCAATATGCTCATAATTCTCTGGGTATGCCCAAAAACATTTAATGCAAAAAACAGGGTCTTTTTTTACCCAGTTTTCGCAATGTTCGCACGTCCATGATTTAGCCCTGTTTGCTGACGGTGAAAGTAACATATAAATTTCAATATCTTGCTCGCCCTCTTCCCCTGCTATTTCATATGGTATGCGGTGGTCTATTTGTAATAAGTTTTCGTCCATTGCTTCGTAATAAACAAAACATTTAGCGCCGTATTTTTCAATTAAAGCCTGTTTTAATGCTTTTGAAATTACAGTTCTTCCCGCAGATTTTGCGAGTAATTTTTTTGCTTCAGCAGGGTCTCCGAATTTATAAGCGGCGATACTTCTACCATCACTTCCCTCAATTCGGTACGTCACGAGCGGTATACCATGTTCACGAACATCTCTTACCGCCCTTGGCGGGTGATTATACCCATATGCATCTTTTAACTCTTGAGATGTAATAAAGCCATGTTTCAAAATATGCTGAATAACTGTGCGAGGGCGTTTTGATTTTACGGAATCTAGCAAATCTAAAAAATCTTTTGGATAATCAGCATTCATACAACACACTCCATCAATGTCATTTGCTCATAAACAGCTTGAGCAGATTTGATTTTTATTGCTTTGGCAATACCCTCACTTACATAGAGGGCTTCAAAAGTAGTATCTTTTTTACCCAATAACGTTGCTTGGCTAGATGTTCCGGCATTTAGCAAAATTTTAGTGCAGTTTAGGTTTTTGGGTAAGTCATTTCCATACTCCTTACCCCCACATTTACCATCATAACTAATAATGTAGTCAATATTTTTTTTGTTTAGAATAGTTATTGATTCTGAAAATTCCTCAAAACCTAAGCCGGAAAAATACCTACTATCTCTTACATCAGAAACACCTTGATACGGTGGATCCATATAAATCAAGTCACCAGGCTTGACCATATAAAATATTTCACGATAATCGCATGCAGAAAAATTAGCCTTACCCTTTAACATTGACGAAATAGCTAAAACATTTTCTTTCATATTCTTTGGGTTTGTTCCATGGCGACGTTTGTCAGGCGACTGATTAAAATTCCCATTTTTGCCGTATCTAACCGAACCTTTCACACATCTGGCGAGAAGATACAACATATGCTCGGCAGTTTGCTCACCACAATTAAACCGTTCACGGATTAAGTAAAAATGTTCAAGGTGTCCTGCGGGGTGTGAAAATTGTTCATCCCAAACCTTTGTATATCCATCAATTAGTTCATTCGGAGAATTGATTGCCTTTTTCAAAATACGAATAATTGGCTCATTAATATCATTGACATAATAATTTTCAGCACGTTTCTCTTTTGCCACCGCAATTGTTATCGCAGCCATACCAGAAAAAGGCTCAAACAATCGATTGAATTTGCGTGGCATGTATTGAAGTATTTGCGGTGCAAGCAATCGTTTTGAACCTTGATATTGAACTATATGTGGTGTCTTTCCATTCATGAGTTTACTCGCCTATACTGTGTAAGGGCAAGAAATGCACTTGCTCTTACAAATCAAAGAGAAACACCCCACCCCATCCTTTTTAAGTGTGCGAGGGGTGAGGTATATCAAATTTTTCTATTTCTTCGTCCTGTGGATCATTAGCTTTAACCTAACTTCGGAGCGGGCTAGAGATTTCAGAGCTCTTTGCCTATCCAACATATGAGCCTCTTCTTTTTCTTTTATTCTTTCCATGGCTCTTTCTTTTGCACACGTTGCTCTGTGTTCGTCTATTTCCTCCGGCCATTCTGCCGCTTCTGTAAGAAGGACTACTCTGTCTTCGTGTACCTCGGCAAAGCCGCCCATAACAGCAGCGTATTGCTTGCCTTCGGGGGTATTTATTGTAACGATACCCTCTTTTAGAGCGAAAATAAAAGAAGTGTGCCTAGGCTTTATTACCATGCGCCCTTCGTGGCCATCCAGAGCGATCTCATTTATTTCTCCTTCAAAAAAGATACGGTTTGGTGTTAGCACGGAAAGTGTCATTATTACCACCTCCTATGCGTCTGCCGCTTCTGCCGCTTCTTTTTTTGCCCTTACTTCTTCTATTGTTCCGGAGTTCATAAAAAATGGCTCGGGTATATCGTCGTGCTGCCCTTCCAGTATTTCTTTAAAGCTGCGTATCGTTTCTTTTACAGGTACATATTTACCGTCGTATCCTGTAAATTTTTCTGCAACATGGAAAGGCTGGGAAAGAAAACGTTGCACTTTTCTTGCACGGTTAACGAGTATTTTGTCTTCGTCGCTTAGCTCATCCATACCCAATATTGCTATAATGTCTTGCAGTTCTTTGTAACGCTGCAATATCGCCTGCACCTGACGAGCAACTTGATAATGCTCTTGGCCTACCACAAGGGGATCCAATATACGACTTGTAGAGTCCAATGGATCTATGGCAGGGTAAATCCCAAGCTCAGATATACCACGAGAAAGAACCGTGGTGGCATCTAAGTGAGAGAAAGTTGTAGCAGGTGCCGGGTCTGTAAGGTCGTCGGCAGGTACATATATAGCTTGTATAGATGTGATAGAGCCTGTTTGGGTAGATGTTATACGCTCTTGCAGCTTACCCATCTCTGTTGCCAAGGTTGGTTGATAACCAACAGCACTTGGCATACGACCAAGCAATGCACTAACCTCTGAACCGGCTTGGGTAAAACGGAAAATATTGTCTATAAACAGCAGCACGTCTTGTCCGCCCATATCACGGAAGTATTCCGCCATGGTAAGACCGGTAAGACCAACACGCATACGCGCTCCCGGGGGTTCGTTCATTTGCCCAAACACCAGAGCAGTTTTGTTTATAGCACCTGTGTCTGTCATTTCGTGGTAAAGGTCGTTACCCTCACGAGTACGCTCACCAACACCGGCAAAAACGGAAAAACCACCGTGCTCTTGTGCCACGTTTGTGATAAGCTCCATTATAAGAACGGTCTTACCAACACCGGCACCACCAAACAGCCCTATTTTACCACCTTTTGCGTATGGGCAAAGTAGGTCAATGGCTTTTATGCCAGTTTCCAATATTTCTGTTGTTGTTGTTTGATCAGAAAAGCTCGGTGCCTCTCGGTGAATGCTCCACTGTTCCGTGTCTTTTGGTGCCGGCTTGCCATCTATTGGCTGTCCCAACACGTTAAAAATACGTCCCAACGTTTCTTTTCCCACGGGTACTCTAATGGGGGCTCCTGTATCCAGTGCCGGCATACCACGCTTTAGCCCGTCTGTACCACTCATAGCAATACAGCGTACAATATCGCCACCCATGTGTTTACTAACTTCTGCAACCAAGTTTATGTCGTTGCCGTTGTCGTCTTTGTAACCGGTGCTAATGGATACAGCATTGTTAAGAGCCGGGATGTTGCCGTCGTCAAATTTAACGTCTACAACAGCTCCTATTATTTGAACCAAAGTTCCTTTATTGTCTGCCATGGTACCTCCTATCCTCCTTGTATTGCATTGGCGCCGCCCACAATCTCGGAGATTTCTTGGGTAATGGCCGCCTGCCTTGCCCTATTGTATATCAAAGTCATTCCGGCTAGGGCTTCTTTTGCGTTTTTTGTTGCGTTATCCATACTGGTCATACGCGCACCTTGCTCACAGGCAGAACTTTCCGCAAGGGCATCGTAAATTTGGGTAGTTATGTAGCCCGGCAACAAAAAATCTAGCAGTTCTTCTTTTATAGGTTCGTGGATTGTTACGTCTTTATACTTTTGCCCCTCTACTTTAAAGTCGTTTGGGTTTATCGGCAACAAAGTTTTAACGGTGGGGTTGTGGGTAATAATCGACTCAAAGTGAGTATACACAAGTACAACTTTTGTAGCATTGCCTGCTCTGTACTCGGATATCACTTTGTTTGCAACTTTTTTGGCATCCAAATATGCGGGTTTTTCAGAAATACCTAAATCGTACGCCAGTATATTTCTGCCTCTTTTTGTAAAAGTGTCAGTACAACGCTTGCCGATGGTGTAGAGTTGCACACTCTGCCAATCTTGCGTGTTGTCGTGTACCGTTCTTTCCACTTCTTTCATAGCATTTGAATTATAGCCACCACACAAACCCCTGTCGCTTGTTATTACTATATAAATTGTATTCCCATCTTTTTTTGTAGCAAAAAATGGGTGAGAAGTATCATATCGTACAATATCGCTTATTATACGATGGCTTTCTTTGTTGAAAGGACGGCTGCTGCTAAGTCTTTGCCTTGCACGCCCCAACTTGGCACTTGCAACAAGGTTCATTGCTTTTGTCATTTGCTGGGTGCCTTTGATACTTTTCATTCTGCTTTTTATATCTACCATTGAAGGCATAACCTACACCTCCTTATGCTAGCTCCAAGCTTTTTGTTTAAACTCGCCAATAACAGAGTGCAAGGAAAGCTCTATCACTTCCTCAGCTTCCAATTGCAGTTGACCTATTACTTTATCTGCTATTTTTTTAATATCTTCCGCAGAAGAAGATGGTAGCAGAACGTCTGTAATAAGTTTGTAGGCAGTTTTTTGGAACAAACCGATTAGTACATGATTCACATCGCTTTGCGCAAGTTTTGGGCTAATTTTTACTTTAGAAATGTTTGAAACTATCTCCAGTATGGCGGAGTTGTCCAGCCCCATTTCTTTTTTGGCATTAACAGCAGCTTGTGTTAGGGCAGTGCTGTAGTTCAGTGCTACGGTTTCTCTGTCTTTTGTGTCTTTTGCCATGGCTTGCCCTATTTGCTGCAAAGCATTTGCAATGGTTGTTGCTAGCCTGTCATTTGCTTCGTCGTCTTTCAAATCTTTGCCGTGTTCAAGTATATCTTTTATGGCTTCCTTTATTTTTAGTTCTTCGCTAACTGCGGTTGGGTCGCCGTGTTCTTTGCGCAAAGAGGTAACAATACCGCTTTTGTATGCTTTTACAGCTCTCTCGTTGATGGCAACATCGGCAATACCGCTCAATATATGGTTGGCGTTTTTCTTTAGATAGTCCAGCAAAGCCGGTTCAAACTCTTTTATACGCTCAACAGCCACATCTTTCAGATAACCTTTTGTCACAGAAAACAAAGTAACAACTTCTTCTTCCACTTTTAGCGGGTTGTATTGAGGTTGCTTTAGTATTTCCACAATACGCTTACCGTGTTCCAAACGCTCCATTGTTGCCTTGTCCAAATCGGAACCAAACTGAGCAAAACTTGCAAGCTCACGGTATTGGGCAAGCTCTATACGTATAGGACCGGATATTTTACGCATTGCTTTTACTTGAGCACTACCACCAACACGGCTAACAGAAAGACCGGGGTTTATAGCAGGACGCACACCACTGTTAAACAGTGCTGCTTCCAAATATATCTGCCCATCTGTTATAGATATAACATTTGTGGGGATATAAGCGGAAACGTCGCCGGCTTGGGTTTCTATAACAGGCAGTGCTGTGATAGAGCCTCCGCCAAAGTCGGGGTTTAGCTTTACAGCTCGCTCCAACAAACGGGAGTGAAGGTAAAAAACGTCACCGGGGTATGCTTCACGGCCCGGCGGGCGACGCAATAGCAAGGAAAGTGCACGATACGCTACAGCATGTTTACTAAGGTCGTCGTATATGATTAGCACGTCTTTACCAAACTTGCTCCCCTCGTATAACCAATGCTCACCAATAGCCACACCGGAGTACGGTGCAAGATATTGCAACGGAGCTGTTTCGCTGGCACTTGCAGAAACTATTGTTGTGTATTCCATTGCCCCTGCATCTTCTAACGATTTTACAATACGGGCTACGGTACTAGATTTTTGACCAATGGCAACATAAATACAGTTCACCCCTTGGCCTTTTTGGTTAATGATTGTGTCTATACAAATGGCAGTTTTTCCTGTTTGTCGGTCGCCTATTATAAGTTCACGCTGTCCACGACCGATAGGAACCATAGAGTCTATAGATTTTATGCCGGTTTGTAGTGGTACATTAACCTCTTGACGGGTAATAACACCCGGTGCTTCTCTTTCTATTGGGCGAGTGGCAGTTGCAGTTATCGGACCTTTTTCGTCTATAGGCTCGCCAAGGGCGTTAACAACACGCCCGAGCAATGCATCACCTACACCGATCTCCGCTACTTTTCCTGTCAGCTTTACAGTGTCGCCTTCTTTTATACCCTCGTCACTACCGAGCAGAACAACACCAATGTTGTCCTCTTCCAAGTTAAGAGCCATACCAAAGACACCGTTTTCGAACTGTAACAGCTCGCCACTCATAGCTTCGCTTAACCCATAAACCCTGGCTATACCATCACCAACCTGTATAACCGTACCAACAGACTCTAGAGAGAGTTTGCCGGTATAGTCTTTGATATGAGACTTTATAACCAGACTTACTTCTTCGGGCCTAAGTTGCATTGATAACCTCCTTGTGCATATTGTTTCTTATCTCTGCCATTTGCTTCGTAAAGCTGGTATCAATAACTGCCCCATCGGCTATAATTTTTAAACCTGCTACAAGCTTAGGCTCTATAACAATTTCCAGTTGCACTTGCTTTTTAAGTACACCCCTTAGCTTTTCTTTCAGCTTTTCTTGTTGTTCCTTGTTTAGTGTGATTGGGGTAAAAACTTTGGCTGTTGTGATTGTTTTGAACTCTTGCACAGCTTCTAAAAAGCCGTGCAATATCCCTGTCAAAGCCACTTCGCGCCTTTTTGCAAGTATGGTATTAAACAACCCCAAAAAATCCCCTGCTACTTTGTCCTCAAACAGTTCTTTAAGCAAGTTAAACTTTTGTTCCACAGAAACTTTTGGGTGCAAAAGCAACTGTATCAGATCGGGGTTTTCATTGAGAACGGATAAAACAAACGTAGCTTCTTTTTGATATTGGTCTACAGCGTTCTTTTCTAAGGCCACTTCAAAGAATGCTTGGCTGTAGACACCTAGCTTAACCACGTTGCATCTCCAATCTCGTTAATAGTATCATTTAGCAACTTGATCTGCAACGCCTCGTCTATAGAGGTCTCTACATACTTGCCTGCTATCAAGGCAGAAAGATCAATGATTTGGTCTTTCATATCCCTAGCGGCTTTTTCTTTTTGCAGTTCAAGCTCCCTTGTAGCGTTTTGTTTTATTCTTGCTGCTTCTTCTTTTGCAGTGGCTACTATACTTTCTTCTATTTCTTTTGCTCGTTTGGTGGCCTCAGCTATTATGCCTGCCTTTTCGGCATCTGCATTCGCAAGTATAGTTTCATAATTTGCCTTTAGTTCTTCTGCTTCTTTTCGTGCTGTTTCAGCACTTGTTATATTACCTTGTATACGTTGGGTACGAGCGTCCAAAAACTTTAAAACAGGCCCATACAAAATTTTGTACAAAACAAAAACCAACACACCAGTGTTAATGAGTTGCAAGGCAAAAGAAAGCAGAAACTGAACATCAAGGCCTAGTATTCTATCCATAAAAACCTCCTTAGTTGATAGGTTTTTATTATCCTACAAACCAAACGTAGTAACAAATGCTGTAAAGAACGGATTTACGAACAACATCAATAGTGCTATCAAAAGACCGTAAATACCGGATGTTTCTGTTATCGCACAACCAACAACCATTGTTACTGTAATATCGCCTCTGGCTTCAGGGTTTCTACCAACAGCTTCACAAGCCTTTGCGGCAGCCATACCTTGTCCAATACCAGGACCCAAAGCAGGGATAAGAGCAAGACCCGCAGCTAAAGCAGACCAAGCAAGAACCATTGCGGCAGCACCGTATATTTCCATAATGTAAACCTCCTAAAAATAGTTAAATTTTGTTTTTGATAAATATCATACTTAAAATTGTAAAGATAAACGCTTGTATAGCTCCCGCAAAAACATCAAAATAGAAATGCAGAGCAGCAGGGATAGCTATAGTAAGCACAGTGGGGAGCAAGTAGTAAACAATGCCCAAAACAATAAGGCCCGACAATATATTGCCGAACATACGCACACTCAATGAAATAATTATACTAAGCTCACCTATAACATTTACAGGGAAGAGTACAAAAAGAGGTTCAAAAAAACTTTTGAAATACTCTTTTGGTTTTTTGAGTATTGCGGAGAAAGTTACAAGCAAAAATGTAGTAACACTAAAAACTAGTGTTGTTGACAAATCTGCAGTTGGTGGGCGCATACCTAAAAGACCGCTGAAATTGCTAGCCATAATAAATATGAAAACACCAAAAAACCACATGCCATATGCTCGGTTTTCTGGACCCATTGTGTTTTTAACAAAATTGTCAAAAGATTCTACTGCTAGCTCTATTACATTTTGCTTGCCTGTGGGTACTTCTGTGAAACGGGTTAGAGCAACACGCACCAGTATAGCAAGTACTATAAGGATGCCCATAACAATCCACGTACTTACATGGGTTTCTGTTATCCATAGTTCTTGGCCAAATATTTCTACTGTCGCAAGTGCCCTATTGTTGAATTCCATACGTTACCTCCTTTCTTGAAATATTGTTGTGCATGGTTATTTCGATTGATAACTAATATAAATAGTTATGGTAATTTTTGTTGAATTATTTGCTGAAATCAATCGAAACAACATCTTAGTGTGATAATTTCGGCAAGTTTTGAGCCGATTATCACATATCCAAAAGGTCATTGACCTTGATTGGTGTTTTTACTTTCCTTACCAACAAGCATACCGCATATATAAGCAGCAATTTGCATATTTAAAACTCCGTAAATAACCCCGAAGAGGTTTATGGTTGGATGTTGCATACCTAAAAGAAAAAGAGCCGCAATAGTCCCTATAGTCCTTACGAAAGCTGTTACACTAGCATACACTCTGCTTTTTGTTGGTTCAGTATAGTTTAGGGATTTTGTTAAAGATTTTTCTAACAACCAAAACCTAAAAATACTAACAATTGTGCCGGCAGTTATACCATATACAATACTTATCGCTAAGGTAGGAAACACAACAAAAGATACCACACAGCCCACAAGAGCCACAACAGCCATTACAGCTAGCATTCTTTTCGCTAAAGGTGAGAGCATATTTTTTTATTCCTCCTCGTTTTTCACTTTGTCTTTTGGTTTTCTAAAATCCCTCGTTAGAGTATAATACATATTTCTGATAGAAGCAACTATACCCAAAACAGACATAGTGATAATAAACAGTGGTGTTGTGTCAAGCCAATTGTCCAAAAAATAACCAATTAGTAAAGATACGGCTATTGTGGAGAACATAACAAGCCCCACTTGCGTAAACATGGCTAATGCACTGTACATGGCACTTCTGTTATCGGTTTCGTTTTTTTCGCTTTTTTCATAATGGTGCTTTTTTTTCATAATGGCAACCTCTTAGCCGACATATTTTATAATAAACTATTTTAACAATTTTCCAAAAAAAAATCAAGTATTATTTCTAACAAAAATTCAAGGAAAAATACCTAATTAATTAGGGAATATTATCGAAAACAAAAACAGAAATCAGTTGAAGTTGTAAAATATAGCAAATTATAAGCAAATTATAGCAGATTAATGAGGTTGAATAGTGATGGGTAAAAAGTGAGTAGCGGAAGAAAAAATGGTGCTATAAGGGCGTTTCGGTGTAAAATTATGGGTGTTCTAATGCGAACTATGAAACTCTTTATGTGAGACTCTATGGCTGACTTTATGTGTGAGTGGGCAAAGATTTTTTTGTGCCGAGAAATATAAAAATATTATACAACAACCGACACGGACAAAACAAGAGGATAATGTAGCATGTGTATAGCAGTTCCGTTTTAAATTAGCCCTTTAAATTCATACTAAAACTGCTGAATTTAGGAAGCTATTCCACTTAATTTTATTTTAAAAAGGGCTAGAATTAAG
>WRKF01000112.1 GCA_009778165.1 Defluviitaleaceae bacterium | reverse complement strand
GACCGATAAAAGCAACTTCCAATCACACATTTATCATTCTCAAGAAAAAAAACACTTATTCTAAAACAGGGCAGTTTCGTTTAAAACGGAACTGCCTTTTCTCTGTTCAAGTTGGGTTGGTGCCGGGCTTTGTCAGTTATTTTGTATGATGCATATAATACCCACATTTCAAAATCAGGCTTTTTGCTTTTTGGGAAACCCAAACTGTGGTATACGTATGCCTGTTGCCGTCTGATACTGATAAATCGTAAACCCGCGTAATTCCCAAACACGGACATTGTTGCGAAATGCATTGTAGAGGCGTTCAAATTTCTCGCAAAAAGCAGTATCGGTTATCGGTAAGCCTGCATTTTTCAATATAGCACAAATTGCTTCAGGGCTTATAATTTGTTCGTAGGAGTGTATAAGGTCGTACAACAGATCTTCTAAAATATGCTCGTCGCTGATAAACTCTGTTACGAAATCTTCAACTTCCTTTGAACCGTCAATTTCAAAATCACCATAATCCCTGTTGGCATACTCCCTAACCACGCTTTTGGTAGGCATATAATATTCAACATCGTGTACCGTCTCAAAAAGCTGGTCAAAATCATCTTCAAACAAACAATCATGTATGACAAAGTTGTCTGAAATATAGTAATGCGATTGAAATTCTATTCTGTCGAACAAAAAAGTTTCGGCTTCCTTAAATGTTATTTTGTCTTTATGATGGCGATTCCACACATCTACGAAATGCGTAATTTCATACGCACCATATAGAGCACATAGTCCGTTGGCATAAATGTGAAGGTTGCGGTTGCGGGCATTGATTTGCGTGAAATTTTCTTCAGACACAACCGCACGATAAACTTCTATCAATTCGGAAGGCAAGACAAAATGCAGATTATCCTCGTAAAGGAACACAAAAACATAATTGCTAAAGATAAGGACACGAGCCGGACTTAACTTTGGATAATCATAACACGGTTCTTTTCGCTCGCTAAAATCTGCGACATCCCGCAAAAAATCAAGCTCGTCCTCATCGCACAAATAAACCGCAATGCGAAAACGCTCCACAACATTTTCTGGTACGCCAGAAGATTCCTTATTATGATTAAGATTCTCGTCCTCGTGATAGTCATCGTCATCCTTGTTATCATCATTTATTGTCTGCGAATACCGTGAGCGACGCACCGCCATACAGTCCCCATATGAATAGACAGGTTTAGATTTTATTAGTAGATAGTCTAATATTTCTGTAATATTGTTTGTCACTTTTATATCCTCCTAAAACTGGCGGTTTTGTTTGGAATACCTAAAAATAGGAAAATACAGAATATTCTCCTATTTTGAAAACTCGCCTTTTGTTGTTTTTAAAATGGGGCAACACCAGGGAAAAGTGCTATATTTTCGCTAAATCAACCAATGTGCCGTCGGGGCCTGGGGTATTGCCCAAATACTCTCTGATAGCTGTTTCTTGATCAGCCTTTATTGGCGGGCAACCCTTTATTTTTACCGTGCCTTCTACGATACCAACGGCATGACCAATACAACCCGGGCTACCGCACGCACCACAATTAAAGCCGGGCAAAAGGCTGTTTACCATTTCTACCCGTGCATCCACCTCAACCTTTAAATATTTATCAGCAAGACCAAGGCTTATACCTATAACAAAACCTACCGCAAGCAAAGCCAATGCCGGTTCTAAAACCGCTCCCACTATATCTGTCATACAATATCCTCCTCACTTGTGTTTCTATAGCAAACGCACTTTGAAACCGTGGATACAGAGGAAAACGCCGCCAAAGGGCGTTATGACCTCTAGTATCCACGGCATGACAATCGTCGTTATCTAAACCCTAAACTTGCAACCGGTGGCGTGTTTACAACCTCCGCAAACAGCTGTGGTATCGACACCCTCCGGCACTTTTGTTCTTTTGTTTGCTTTATACGAAAATATAAACAAACCAAATAGTGATAAAAAAAGCCCTATCCCTACAATAATGTTCATATCAAACCTCCCTTAGCTTCCTAAGCCAACAAAGCCGAAAAAGCCCATCGCCATGATTGTTACAACAACCAACGCTATGGGTACACCTTTAAACCCCTCGGGCGTGTTTGAAGTTTCTAGACGTTCTCTAATTGTGGAAAAAATAAATATAACAAGAGTAAAGCCAATAGAAACACCAAAAGCATGTACAATGGTAGAGGTGAAAGTAAAGTCTCTGTCTATGTTTATCAGAGCGGCACCAATTATAGCACAGTTAGTTGCCATAAGAGGCAAAAAAACGCCCAAAACCTTGTAAAGAGCCGGAGTGAATTTTTTCATAAACATCTCCACAAACTGAACAAGGCTTGCAACTATTAAAATAAACACAATTGTACGCATAAACTCCAACCCAAGCCCTACCAACAAAAGGTGGTAAATCAGCCAAGTAGCTGCGGAGCTAACCACAGTAACAAAAATAACTGCTCCGCCCATACCTAACGCAGAACTGACTTTTTTGCTCACACCAATAACAGGGCAAATCCCCAAAAAACTTGCCAATATTATATTTGTAACTAACGTTGCACCAATAAAAAGGCTTAAATATTCCATTTATGCTCCTTTCTTTTGCGTTTTTTTGTGATTTTTTAGTATGGATACCGAGGCGGTAATACCAACTATTACACCAAGAGTAGCAAACGCACCCATCGGTTGTATAAATAACGGAATCGCATATTCTTGTGGAAACAACCTAAAACCAAAAATACCGTCAAAATCTATAGCGCCGGTTCCAAGGAGTTCTCTAAAAAATCCAAGCACAATCATAGCAAACAAAAAGCCCAAACCGTTGCCAAGACCGTCACAAAAAGAGGCAACAACAGAGTTTTTGCTTGCAAAAGCCTCTGCACGACCAAGAACCAAACAGTTAGAAACGACAAGTGCTATAAACAAGCCCAAAGCCGAAAACAACGCAGGCATAAAGGCATGTGTAAGCATTTCCATGATCGTAACTGCAACAGCTATAACCGTAATATAAATCGGTATTCTTATCTCGTTTGGTACAAACCTACCAATTATAGATATAGCAGTGTTTGTCGTTACCAAAACTATCAACGTAATAATACCAAGCCCAAAACTGTTAAATGTATTTGATGTTATCGCGAGGGCAGGGCAGAGAGCAAGCATATATTTAAAAACAGGATTTTCTTTTAAAATACCGTCTGTTAAAAGTGCCTTGTAATTATACTTTGTGGTAGGCACATTAACGGTTTCTGTAGGTGAAACTTGGTTACTCATCAAACTCACCTTCTTTCGACAAAGTCGTGGTAAATGCCAACAAGACCTCTAATGATGGGGGCAGTGGTTGCAGTTGCACCGGAAACAGCATCGATGTAATAACTGCTACCCGCATGTAGACCCACAATACGGTTTACCCAATCGTCTTGAAATATAACATCCACAAACCCGGGGGTTTCGCTATGAAAAATAACGTAAAAGTTTGTGAAAACACCGTAGTTGTCAATCCCAACAATATGATGTATAGGACCACCAAACCCGGGTACAGACTGGTCATAAACAAAACCAACCCTTTCACCACCTTCAAGCACCTCTATAACCTGTACAGTATAACCAGACCATGTGTCTTCGTAGCCAGCCACAACACTAAAGCTATCTGCGTTGGGAAAAGCCATTTCTACTGCTTCTCTAAAGGCTTCGGCTTGTGCCTGTGCTATCAAGGGAGCCGTTATTGAATTAACACCCGCCAACACTGCGGTAGCAACAGAGACTGCAAGCCCCAAAAAAACACCAAGATAAATAACTTTTTTCATGTTCGTCCTCCTAACTGAATAATATTGTAAAACCAACAACAAAAATTAATGCTACAGCAAAAGTGATTGCTACAGAAGCTACTTTTGCACCTATCTTTTTTGATGTGATATTTAATGTTTTTGAATCTATGAAAGGCACCATCATATTCATTAAAATAATAGAAAATGCCACACCTTCCACATGAGATGTGTTAAACCTAATTAGCATAGTAAACATTGCTAAAAGTATTGCGAAAATAGCTTTTCCCTGGCGGTTAAAGGGGATAGTGACAGAATCACTTGCCAAAAATACTGCACCAAAGATAACGCCGCCGGTAAGTATATGAATAACGGGATACCAAAAACCTGCACCGATAAAAAAGCCGTAAACAGCAGCAATTATAAAAACAACTCCAACATATATAACAGGCGTGGTCCAGTCAGCAGCTTTTTTGTAGCACATGTAGCAAAGAGCCAATACAAGAGCCAACCGGGAGGTCTCCCCTATAGCACCTGCCCCTACAAAAGCGGGGATGGTTCCCAAAAACATGCTCAAAACGCCACCACTGCTAAGGATAAAGTTGTTGGCAGTGTAAGGATTTATTATCCAGTTTTGGCTGTTAAGCCATGCAAGGGGCGTGGCAGCAGAAACTATGTCCGGCAAAGCTCCCACAGTTAAAGTAGTACCACCAAACGCCAGTGCGTTAAAAACGAGTCCCACAGCAATTGGGTTAAATATGTTTTGACCATATCCACCAAATATTAGTTTGCCCATTATCTCGGCAAACAAGGTAACAATCACAACAGCGTATAAATGTGATGTAGATTGCATAGCCAAAGCAAGAATAAGACCGGTTACTACAGTTTCCCCTGTTGTGAATTTTTGGGTAAACTTACTAAAATTAAAGTCGTTATTTTTCAATGTTCCTAAATAGTAAAAAATGACGTGGGCGGCTGTTCCTGCCGCACATGCCGCTATTATCATAAACACAATGTGCAAAGCAGTTTCTATACCAAACACAAAAAAACGGTTAAAAATAGACCACACAGCAACAAACAGTGCGGCTTTAAGTACAGTAGCCAAAATATTAGAATTTTTTGTTTTCCCTTGTATATGTGGAGCTGACTTTAAAGGAAATTTCACATTGACTCCTTTCTATCTGCGATTCTGTCTGCAATCAATTATGATGCAATTATACCATAATAGCAATGTATATTAGTTTTCTAAGAATAATCCTATTTTTGCAATGCCAAAACCTTACCTTTTTTACAACTATCTGCCACATTTATAAAAGACGGACAAACAAAAGAGCAAAGCCCACATTCGATACAATTGCCGGCACCAAGAGATTTTAGAGCAGTTTTATCCTTCAACTTAAAATACCGGGCAATCTGCATAGGTTGAAGCCCTTGAGGGCAGTGATTTGTGCAAGCACCACAACGAGAACACGGAGCTTCCGGTTCGTCATTGCCAACAATACACACAAAACCGTTTGAAGCAGACGTTACAGATAAATCGTCTGTAATGATAGGGGTTCCCATCATTGGCCCCCCATGTATAAGCCTTGCGGTTTTTGGCAGATCCGTTGCATACCCCCCTATTTCTGAAATAACATCTGAGAGGATAGTGCCAACCCTAACTTTTACATTGGTAGATTGTGCAAAGCCATTACCGGCAAGTGTTATAACCCGTTCGTACAGCGGTAACCCACTCGCAAAAGTTCTGGCAGCTTCTATTACAGTAGAAACGTTTAATGATATAACCCCCGCCTCTATGGGTATAGTTTTGTAAGTTTTGCCCCAAATGCGTTTTATTAAACTACGCTCGGAACCCATCGGGTAAATATCGGGTACCGTAATAACTTTTACGCCCCTATATTCTTTTGAAAAAAGCAAAATTTCCTCGTAAATCGCTTTTTTGCTCTTTTTTACAACAATCACACATTCTTCTGCGTCTGCTGCCTTCATCAAAGTAACTGCCCCTTTAATAAGGAGTTCGGGAAACTTGCCCATATTATATTCATCTGCTGAAATAAAAGGCTCGTCTTCAACGCCATTAATGAGAATGGATGTTACATTTTTTGTGTTTCTGAATTTTGTGAAAGTTGGAGTGCCGCTTCCGCCAAGACCGAGAATACCGGCGTTTTTCATATGATCTTTAATCTCTGTGTCAGAAAATAACAACGAATCCTCTTTAGGCTCAAAAAGAAGCTCTTTTTCATCCTTAAAGTCATTTTCTATAATAATATGGCTAGACTTCCTTAAAGAAACATGATCTCTCTTTTCTGTAGTTGCTACGGTTCCCGAAACACTCGAAAACAAAGGCAACTTAATATGGTCGTTTCCTGTGGCAAGTTTTGTGCCGATTTTTACATAATCCCCTTCTTTTACATGAACTGTAAAGTCTTCCAGAGCTAAGTGCTTTATGGGGATAGCAATCTTTTTGGGGCGTGTGTAATCCACTACATCTTTGTTAATGGTTAATTCTTTTTGCCCATCCAATTTCATGTGCTTTAATTTATTAAAGAAGCCCACTCTATCACCTCTTCGTTAACAAACATTTGCATTTTGTAGCTACGCATATGACAAATTATATATGTCACATGGTTTTCCCAAAAATGCAATTTCTAATAGGAAAACGCTATTATATAGTAGTATATCCTACAATCCTTTTTTTGTCAAGAGCTTTATATTTTTCGATATTTGCAAGAATTTTTGTCTAAGTAGACAAGTGCGTCGTTATTTACTATAATATAGGTGCTGGCATTTACAATAATAATATTCAAAGAGGAGTATATTTACATGAAGTTAGGTATAGATATAGGATCCACAACAATAAAACTAACCCTTGTGGACGATATTGGGAAAATAGTTTTTTCTGAATATCAACGACATCTTTCTAATATACAAGAAACACTGGAAGAGCTTTTTTTGAAAGCAAAAGAAAAATTTGGTTCTGCGTCATTTTCTGCTCAAATAACAGGATCCGGAGGCCTCAGCATATCTCAATGGCTGGGTATCCCCTTTATCCAGGAGGTTGTTGCAGTTAGCCACGCAATAGAAGTCTTTGCTCCCAAAACAGATGTTGCTATAGAAATAGGGGGCGAGGATGCTAAAATAGTATATTTTGCCGGGGGAATAGAGCAGCGCATGAACGGTATTTGTGCAGGTGGTACAGGTTCATTTATTGACCAAATGGCAGCCTTGTTACAGACAGATGCAAGCGGGCTAAACGACCTCGCAAAAAAGCACACAACAATATATCCAATCGCCGCCCGCTGCGGTGTTTTCGCGAAA
Organism: Defluviitaleaceae bacterium; assembly: GCA_009778165.1. Classification (GTDB taxonomy): domain Bacteria; phylum Bacillota; class Clostridia; order Lachnospirales; family UBA5962; genus WRKF01. The sequence continues at coordinate 6,440 of WRKF01000112.1, read as the reverse complement.
AGCGACATACAACCCTTAATAAACGAAGGGGCAGCAAGGGAAGATTTAGCAGTATCCGTCTTTCATGCTGTTGTTACTCAAACAATTTCCGGTTTGGCTCAGGGCAAGCCCATAAGGGGCAATGTGGCTTTTTTGGGAGGCCCGCTCCATTTTTTGTCTGAGCTTAGGGAGCGGTTTATAAAAAGCCTAAACTTGCAACCGGAAAATATAATTGTACCGGACAACTCACATCTTTTTGCCGCTTTGGGTGCGGCACACACCGCAAAAGGGGAAGAGCTAACCTTTGAAAATATTTTGCATAATCTCAAAAACAACAAAAAAATAGTCCATGAAATAGCCAGGCTCGAAAGTCTTTTTAAGGATTCTCGGGAGCTTGACGAATTTCTTGACAGACATTCCGGCGCAATCGTTCCAAAGCAGGAGCTTTCAACATACAAAGGCGATATTTACATAGGCATAGATGCAGGCTCCACCACTACAAAACTTGCCCTTATATCAGAAAAAGGTGAACTACTACATTCTTTTTATGCAGGCAACCAGGGTAGTCCTCTAAAGGTGATAATCACAGCATTAAAAGAAATATACAGCATTTTGCCGAAAGGCACCAATATTGCTTCGAGCTGTGTTACAGGATACGGCGAATATTTGGCGAAAGCCGCACTAAACGTTGACCACGGTGAAATAGAAACAGTGGCTCATTACAAAGCTGCCGCTTTTTTTGAACCCCAAGTGGACTTTATACTGGATATTGGCGGGCAGGATATGAAATGTCTGCACATAAAAGACGGCGTTATTGACAACGTATCTTTAAATGAGGCTTGCTCTGCCGGGTGTGGCTCTTTTATCGAAACTTTTGCAGTATCTTTAAGCATGTCAGTGCAGGATTTCTCCAATATTGCCCTTTTCGCAAAGGAACCGATAGATTTGGGTTCTCGTTGCACTGTTTTTATGAACTCCAGGGTTAAACAAGCCCAAAAAGAAGGGGCTCAGGTTGGGGATATTTCCGCCGGGCTATCTTATGCAGTAATTAAAAATTCTTTGCAAAAAGTAATAAAAGCCCCTGACCCAAAAACTCTTGGCAAAAAAATCGTTGTGCAGGGGGGGACATTTTACAACAACGCTGTGTTGCGTACTTTTGAAAAAATAACAGACTGTGAAGTTATAAGACCCGATATTGCAGGGCTAATGGGTGCTTTTGGGGCGGCGCTGATTGCTAGGGAAAGAGCCGTGGCGGGTACCACCTCTTCGCTGTTGAGCTTGCAGGAGTTGGAAAATTTGCAAATGCAGTCAACGATGGCTCGTTGTGGCCTTTGCGAAAACAACTGCTTGCTCACAATAAATAAATTTAGCGGCGGAAAACGTTTTATATCCGGAAACCGTTGCGACAGACCTTTAGGAAAAAACGCCACAGACACAACAGAAAAAGGCTTTAACTTTTTTGAATACAAATATAACCGTGTATTTGGCTATACATCACTGTCCCCCGAACAAGCAACAAGGGGAACCGTAGGCATACCACGGGTTCTCAACATATATGAAAATTATCCGTTTTGGCACACATTTTTCACAAAATTAAATTATCGAGTTGTGTTATCTGCCCCCTCTTCTCGAGATATTTACGAAAAAGGGGTAGAAAGTATGCCTTCGGAGTCTGTTTGTTACCCCGCAAAACTTGCTCACGGCCACATAGCAGATTTGATAGAAAAAAAAGTTGACTTTATTTTTTATCCCAGCGTATATTTTGAACAAAAAGAATACGATGATGCGGACGATTGCTACAACTGCCCAATAGTAACAAGCTACCCGGAAGCCATCCGCACAAATGTAGAAGAAATACAGGAGCTGGGATTAGATTACCGCAATCCCTTCTTGAACTTTAACTCTCCCGAATCTATGTTGGAACAGCTATATGAAGAATTCCCTGACTTACCCAAAAACGAGATAAAAGAAGCCTTTGATTTGTCATGGGCAGAAGTGGACAACCTAAAAAGAGAAATACGCCAAAAAGGGGAGGAACTCTATAGGGAGATAGAAGCAGGGGACAAATACGCTGTAGTGCTTGCCGGTCGCCCTTACCACATAGACCCCGAGATTCACCACGGGATACCCGATATGATAACCGGGTACGGTGTTACGGTTTTAACAGAGGACTGTGTATCTCATCTGGCAAACGCCCGAGAAAACGGCCCGCTAAACGTTCAAGACCAATGGGTGTACCATTCCCGCCTTTATGCCGCCGCTGTGGTTGTAACAAAGAGCAAAAATTTGGAACTTGTTCAGCTAAACTCCTTTGGTTGCGGGTTGGATGCAGTTGCAGCAGACGAAACAAAGGAAATTTTGGAAAGTGCAGACAAAATTTACACTTGCATAAAAATAGACGAGGTTAACAATCTTGGTTCGGCAAGGATACGTGTACGCTCCCTTTTTGCCGCACTGGAAGAGCGAAAAAACCAAAATTTTGTACCAAAAAAACCGCAAAAACGCAAAGGGCGTGTAATTTTCACAAAAGAAATGAAAAAAAATCACACAATGTTATGCCCACAAATGGCTCCAATACATTTCGGATTATTGCAAGAAGCCTTTAGAACCGTTGGTTACAATGTGGTTATGATGCCCCCGATAGACAAAGACGCAATAGATATAGGGTTACGTTATGTAAATAACGATGCTTGTTACCCTGCCATTATCGTTGTTGGTCAGTTGTTTAAAGCACTAAAAAGCGGCGAGTACGACATTAACAATACGTCTGTAATGATGAGCCAAACAGGGGGCGGTTGCCGTGCCAGCAACTATGTGGGTTATATACGCCGTGCGTTAAAGCAGGCAGGTATGTCGCAAGTGCCGGTTATATCCATATCCACTCAAGGGATAGAAAAAAACCCGGGGTTCAAATTTACTCCAAAATTTGCAATAAGAGTTGTAAAGTCGTTAGTATATGGCGATTTGCTAATGCGGGTACTCTATGCCACACGACCATACGAAGCCACAATCGGCAGTGCAAATGCCCTGTATGACTACTGGTACGATATTTGCAAAGAAGATATATTCCATGGGCAAAAAGCAAGGTTTCAAAAAGACCCAAGCCGAGGACCCGTAAAGAGGGGTTTTAAACAAATTTGTAATCACATAGTGGAAGATTTTGATAGACTGCCGCTAAATAACGTAAAAAAACCAAAGGTAGGTGTTGTGGGTGAGATATTGGTAAAATACCATCCCACAGCTAACAACGATCTGGTAACATTACTGGAAAACGAAGGAGTGGAGGTTGTTGTGCCTGACCTAATAGATTTTTTGCTATACGGTCTGTTTAACACAAACTTCCGCCACCGCCATCTTGGCGGCAAAACGTCTACCAAGTTTTTCTCCAACATTACAATAAATGCTCTGGAGTTTTGCAGAAGACATGCGGCTACAGCCCTCATGTTTTCCAAGCGGTTTTCTGCTCCCCACAAAATAGAACACTTGGCTCATATAGCGGAGCCTGTTGTATCATTAGGAAACCAAACGGGAGAGGGTTGGTTTTTGACAGCGGAAATGATAGACATGTTGGAAAAGGGCATAAACAATATAATATGCACACAACCGTTTGCCTGTCTGCCTAACCATGTTGTAGGTAAGGGTATGATGAAGGAGCTAAAAAGACGCTATTCTGCCGCCAATATAGTTGCTGTAGACTACGATCCGGGGGCAAGTGAAGTTAATCAAGTTAACCGTATAAAACTAATGCTTGCCGGAGCAGAAAAGGAATTGCTGCGAAGTGCTGTATAGTATATCAGAAATCAGAGGGCAGAAGCCAAAAATCTGCCCTCTGATCAAGTTTTAGCTTTGACTATGCCTTTCGTACGCCATTTCCCGATTCTATAAACAATAAGAGATAGAGCGGTATTCCCGGACCAGGCAACAACGAGAGAGTACATAATTGCGTGTGGTGTACCCATTAGATAAACGAAAAGATATGCCGTGGGAACTCTTACAAACACAGTGTTGATAATGGATGCCCACAGAGGCGACATTGCATCTCCTGCACCTCTGACCGTACCCCACACAACCATCGCAACAGAAAAAATCACATAACCAGGGGCCAATATCGGAAGTATCTCTTGGCTTAATTCTATAATCTCCTGCGTTTGTGTAAATGCACCGGCAATATATCTACTAAAAAATAAGACAAGGGCAACAAGAACAGTAGCAACACATGCCGATAAGATAGCACATTGTTTTGTTGCTTTTGAAATTCTGTCAATTTTACCTGCCCCCATATTTTGCCCCGCAAAAACTGTCATTGCATTGCCAAAAGAAAAAATGGGCATCATTACAAATCCATCTATACGCATTACTATAACGTGTGTGGCTATAAATACGTAACCAAAGCTGTTTACCAGCGGTTGCACAATCATAACTGCAATGGCAACAATCGCTTGGGAAACGCCGGTGGGTACACCTAGCTTTAAAATTTGCAGTGCATACGCGCGTTTCGGTATAAGGTATTTTAATCCAATATCAAACGTTGCCGACATCTTTAAAAGCCGCATAAAACACAAGATACTGCTAAAGCCTTGCGCTATTACAGTTCCTGCAGCTGCTCCGGCTACACCCCAACCCAATATTGCAACAAACAAAATACTAAGAATCACATTTAAAACAGAGGCAAAAGCTAGATAAATAAGCGGAGAAAAAGCATCCCCCAAACCTCGCAATATTCCGGACAGTATATTAAAGTAACCCATACTCAAAATTCCCCACAACAAAATATTCATGTAGAGAACGGCATCATCTAAAATTTCCACCGGAGTGTTAAGTAAAATCAATAGAGGTCTTGTTGCGAAAGGGCCAAAAATCATCATCACGAGCCCTAACAAAAATGTCAAAGTAATACTTGAACCAATCGTATACGAAAGAGCATTTCGATCTTTTGCACCAAAATACTGTGCAACCATTACACCCGCGCCCATAGCAATACCCATCATAAGAACTATAATCAAAAAAAAGATGGCTACCGTACTGCCCACCGCCGCCAAAGCATTATCCCCAACATATTGCCCCAGTATTATAGCATCTACCGTGCTATACAATTGCTGAAACAAGTTTCCAATCAGAAGCGGAACCGTAAAAATCAATATCTTTTTCCAAGGTGTACCCTCTGTCATATCTACCGCTCTAAAGACTTTCCGCAAATTATTCACTTTTATTTTTACCTCCTATAAAAAATTCATACTTCGACACATTGTATTATTATAACAGATTTTAACATAAAGCGAAAGAGGCTTTTTACAGTCTGGGTGCAGCAAAAAAATTCAAAAAACTATTGACATTCTAAAATAGCTATGTTAAAATGGCTCGAAATAATTCCAGGATGAGGTGTTTTATGCACGAAGTGCTTGAAATCAGTAAAATACTGTCGGACAACGAGCAATTTCTTGACGACAATATAGTTAAAATATATCTGTTCGGTAGCTTTGCACGTGGAGAACAGACAGTTTATTCAGATATCGATATAGCCTTAGTTTATAAAAATAGTCATACAGTAATCAGAGGTGCGGCTCATAAGTTTAAAACCGCCGTAGAGGATGCAATGCAGGAATCTTTACGGGAGATTGGTTGGTTTACAACAAATGAGTATAATTTGGGGAAATCAGAAGATATTTTTAATACAAATACTAGGATACGAGAGGAGGGCATATTGTTGTGGAAGCGAATAGTTATTTAGCTATAGCCCTAAGAAACATTAAAACTAACCGAAAGTTGCTTGGATGGGGCGATTATAATGATTCAGCAAGATATTCTCAACAAGTTGTTGAAAAAACTTTGAAACATCTTTTAGAAACTACAAACGATGTTTCAGTTACCAAGTTTTTTAAACTTCACAATCTTTCAAAACTTTATTCTGAAGTGGAAAACCGAAATATAAAAACTTTACCACAAGTTGACAAGGATATTTTAGCGGTTTTAACGGATTATTACTATGACACTAACTATCCGGGAGATAATTTTGTTTTAATAAAGAAAGAAGAGGCTGAACGTGCATATAAATTTGCCAAGAATTTTATCTTTGAAGTTGTGCAATCAAGTGAAGAATTTGACACTACTCAGATTAGTTGTGATTTAAACGAAGATAGTTCCCCCCTTGGTTCCTACATTTTCAGTAGTTCCCCAAAAACCGAGGAATAAAAATAAATTATGAGGAAAATAAGTAGTGTAGGTTTAAGAAGCCATCCTCAATAAATTGCGCTCTATAGTGAAATTTGTTATAATACAGTAAAAAAGTTATGAGGTGGAGCAAATGAGATACAGTACGGACTTAACAGATAAGCAATGGGAGATAGTGCGAGGTATATTGAAGAATGAAAAGCGTGGTAAGCACTTCGTGAGGCATAGCAAACGAGAGCTTATCAATGCTGTGCTGTATCTCAATAAAACAGGATGTCAATGGTCTTTATTGC
>WRKF01000111.1 GCA_009778165.1 Defluviitaleaceae bacterium | reverse complement strand
GCGGCAGTATATGACAACCAAGGCAAATACGATGATGCACTTACTTGGTATCATAAAGCATTGGGAATTAGAGAAAAAAAGCTAGGCACCGATCACCCCGATACCGCAACAATCTATAACAACATTGCGGCGGTATATGACAACCAAGGCAAATACGATGATGCACTTAAATTGTGTCATAAAGCGTTGGAAATTTATGAAAAAAAGCTAGGTACCGATCACCCCGATACCGCAACAACCTATAACAACATTGCGGCGGTATATGACAACCAAGGCAAATACGATGATGCACTTACTTGGCATTATAAAGCATTGGAAATTATAGGGAAAAAGCTAGGTACCGATCACCCTCATACCGCCTTAACCTATAACAATATTGCGTTGGTATATGACAACCAAGGCAAATACGATGATGCACTTGAGTGGCATTATAAAGCGTTTCGCATTATATCTAAACAACTTGGCGAAAATCATCCACACACACGCACCGTTATAAAAAGCATGCAATATGCATATTCAGCACATTTCGGAAAAGATGCCGACTTCACAGAATGGTTAAAAAACCGGATGGAGGATTGAGTGGTTATTGACTGTAAAAACCTCATTATCCATTACTACTAAAAGAGGTTTATGGGAAATTAGCTGTTATGGTAGTTAATTATTTGGGGGAGTAGTCTAAAATCAAACTCTATTTCTTGTGCTTTTTGGAGGTGTATTTGCATTATGAAAAAAAGGAAAATTGTTTCTATTTTTGCTGCAACGGTTATCATAATCGTAGCCGTTTTTTTAAATATACCGAACCAAGAGGAGATTCAAGAAACTGAACTCAGCCACAGCCATTTTATAGCGGACTTTGATTATATGATTTCGGCAATGGAAGAAAACTTCCCCTTCTTTGGCGTAACATATAGGCTGCTGGGTTTCGATATACATGAACTTGCTGCCGAGGTGCGGGCTAGCTTGATTAACGACCCTAACATGGACGGGTTGAGCTTTTATCACTACGTTTCAGAAAATTTTATATCACATTTTGAAGGTTTGGCACACTTGGGTTTGTTACCTTTTCACCATTTTCAGTATTTCGGCTTGTATTCAAATTTTATAGACTCTTCTTTTTTTGGGGATTCTGATATGAATTTTATAAACCCAAGTTTTGAGTTTGAGCCATTATCCATCGCATTTGATTTGCCCATTTTTGAAAGAGATATTGTAGAAACATATATTTTTGAAGAGGGACGGATAGCCTATATAAATTTCCCGACCTTTTCGCATATCGACATACATTTTGGTTGGCACTCACGATTAAACTCTGTTGTTTCAAATTTTATAGCCACTTTGGAAGGTTACGAACACTTGATAGTCGATATTAGAGAAACGAGAGGTGGGCTTTTCCATGGGTTCGTAGACTCTATCATAAAGCCAAATATAAATGAGCCATTTCAAGATATAGGCTTTGCTTTTCATACCGGCGGCAGACACGCTTCTTTTATATCGGAAGCCCACAGATGGTTTACTGTAGCCCATCCCGGGCCTTTATCTGCTATTTACTACCTTTACTACTATCCGGCAGAAATGAACGTTAGCGACATTTTTCAGGTTACTCTAAGGCGGTTTACAGTCTTCGCAAGTCAATTTACATCTGACATGATAGACCCGGATATAGGATTCGGCCTTACCACTGCTACAGAAATTGTGGAACGGTACAATTTAATTTATATTAACCCAAACGATTTGGCAAATTTAGACTACGGATTCCGTACAATAACTCATATTAGACCGAACCCCACTGCTCCTGCTTTTGATGGGCAAATATGGCTTTTAACATCTCCAAACAACTTTTCTGCATCGGAGGCTGCCGCACGCTTCGCAAAGGAAACAGGTGTCGCAATGCTTGTAGGGGAAACAACAGGGGGTGCTATAGGCGGAACATCTCATATACGGCTACCCAACACCTCTCTAATCCTCAGATGGGACACTATATATTTTACAGACAGATACGGCAGATCATTAGAAGAATACCGCACCACACCGCATTTTGAAAACCGACCGGGACTTGACGCATTGGAAACAGTGCTTGCGATTATAGAGGAAAAAACGACGGAAATGTAGTAGAACAAGAGATACAGATTTTTTTATGTTTCTTTCATTTGTAAAACAACTCGCAGCAGTGCGGGCAAGCACGATTTTTGCCCGCACATAGTGCAATTACTTAACCTTAGAATATACATCATATGTCTGTTGAAAAGTTTTTTCTATGTTAAAAGTGCCTGCGATTGCTTTTTTTGCATTTTTGCTATATTGGTTATACAATTTTTGGTTGGTTAGCATGTTTTTCATTGCGGCAGCCAGTTGTTTTGGGTTGCCGTATTCTATTAAAATGCCACAGCCGCCTTTTTCTATTATATCTACATTGCCGCCAACCTTTGTGGCGATAATTGGCAGCCCTTGCGCCATCGCTTCTAAAATAGCAAAACTTAACGCTTCGTTTTGGGAAGAATTTATGTATATATGGCTTTGAGATAGAACTTCCTTTGTGTCCACTACATATCCCAACAGTTCCACATGCTCTTGCAGATCGTATAGGCGAATATAACCCCGCAGCTCTTCTGCCATCGGGCCGTCTCCCGCTATTTTTATTACAAAATTTGGAGCAGTACCGCTTTTTACAAATTCTTTTATACCTTCAAGCAAAAACATTAACCCCTTTTCGTAGGAAAGGCGGGCAAGTGTTGTAAACACAAAAGGGTCTTTAGCGGGTGATACCCCTGTTTGTGCCTGTATTGGTTTTACTCCATTAAAAATAATTTGTATCTTTTTAGGGGGGTATTTGTTTTGGATAAGCAACTCTTTTGCACTAGTGCATACCGCTATTACAGCACTGTTTTGCCTGGCCAAAAAAAAGTTTGCGAATTTCCAAGCAAATGTATTAACTAAATTGATATGAGATGTATACACAACCCGAGGCCCACCAAAAAATCGTGCTAAAAGAGCAATGTAATTCTCTCTAGCAAATTGGGTATGTATAATATCTATATCAAGTTTTTTGCAAAAAACCGCCAGTTTAATAGCGGCGTTAATATCATAAGGATTCACCATTTTCAAAAAAAAGCATTTTATACCCAGTTTTTCAAGAGCTTCTACCAACATCCCTTTTTCGTTGTAGGCTAAAAACGGAGTATCACCTTTTTTGATAAGGTTCTTTGCAAGCATTTCCACGTATTTTTCGGTTCCGCCCTTTCCGGCGTGGTTTATTAAATATAGAACGTTCACTTTAAATACCTCCTAAATTCTTTTACAAAAACTGTAGCACACGCAAAATATATAACAACCCCAAGGATAACAGGGGCAAAAAGACGCACAGCTCTTGTAAAGACTTCGTTGTTGAAAACTATATTATCAAAAAAACTGCGGGTAACATACAACACTAGCCCCATTAGCAATGCTCCTGCCAAAAATTTTGCAACGTTAAAAACAAGCCTTTTGCTGATTATAGCAATATTTTTGTGCATGACAATAATCAAACATAAACTGCCGAGGCTTGTACTAATGACAAAAGAAATGGGCATTGTGTAAAATCCCAAATAGTTTACGGTAGCCAAGCTAAAACCAATATTTACTGCCATTATAAAAAATCCCACAAAACCGGGCAGTTTAGAATTTTTTTGTGCATAAAACCCCCTATCCATAACTTCTTTTAGGCCAATGCTAACGACCCCAAGACCGTATAAACCAAGAAGGCTCGCCGTCAACACTGCATCTTCTGTTGTAAACTCTCCCCATGCGGCAAGCAAATTGATTATCTCAAATTGTAGCATAAAAAAACCAACAGACGCGGGAATCAAAAAGAACAGGACGGTTAAAATTGCGTTTTCAAGGGAAGTTCTAAACTCTCTCGTTTGCCCCGTCTCCCAAATCCTTGATAATTTAGGCAAATAAACATTCATTATTGGGTGAACTAGCGAAAGTATCAACACCAGCATTAAATTTTGCACAAAACCCATTATTAATACCAGGTTAAACCCTGTGGCTAAAGTGTTGTTAAATATGGAGTTTATTTGGAAGCTAACTACACTAAGGAGTACGGGTACCGATAACTGCAAAGCCTGCTGCACCTGAGGATTTTTGAAATCCAAGGCGGGGCGGTAGCGCAGCCCCAACCTAATAACGGCGGGCAACAAAAGAAAAGCCTGGAAGCTAAGACCGATAACCATAGCATACACAAGACCGTGTACCCCAAAAGAATGACCGAAAAAAAACACGTAGCCAATAACGATTATGCTCGTTGGTACAGTCACAAACGCCGCTAGCAAAAACTTGCCATGGGAATGCAATATACCTTGAAACATATAGTGCAAGCCATAAAAAAACATAGCAAAGACTTTTACCCGTAAGGCATATACCATAAAGGGATAATCACGGTATGCGGTTAAATTCGCCAAAAAAGGAGCGCCAATGTAACCGATTGCGACCAAAACCACCACTGCCAAACAAACCAAGGTTATTACGTTTTTTATAAAAATCCGGCTCTGCTCTTTATCTTTTGTTAAAAGACCCGTATATATCGGCACTATAACAGCTGCAATAATTGTGCCAACCACATTAAAAATGATGTTTGGTATGTTTAACGCATAGGAAAAAATATTTATTTGTATATTGTGCGGCCCGAAAAAAGCCATGTAAACTTGTAGGCTAACCAAGGATAACAAACGAGAAAGTAAGGTGATGGCAGTTACGGCAAACAAGGTTTTAGACATTTGTTAACTCCGTTCCCCATTAAACTCTTGCGAAATAGCCTCCATTACTATCGTAAACGGGCCGTCGTTTGTTAGTGTAATTTTCATATTTGCTCCAAAAATGCCGGTTTCTACTTTTTCAAATTTATCTTTGGCATAATCTGCGAAATATTGATAAAGATCATTTGCCTTTTTTGGATCTGCCGCATCTATAAAGCTAGGGCGATTACCTTTTTTTGTGTCTGCATACAGGGTAAACTGGCTAACCACAAGCAACTCGCCTCTTATATCTTGTATAGACAAATTTGTTTTGCCGGCTGTATCTGAAAAAATACGCAATTTCGCTATTTTATCCACAAGTTTCCTTGCTTGCTCTTCTGTATCTGTGTGGCTAACGCCCAAAAAAACCAAAAGCCCACGGTTTATTGCGGCTACAATTTCTCCATTCACCTCTATATTACTATATAAAACCCTCTGTATTACTACTTTCACAATTTTCGCCTCATTCTTACTTTTTATTTGCTGATCTGTTCTTTAATGTAATTGTATATGTGATATCCGGAGGTGCCGTCGCCATTGACAATTTTGTCGCTTTCCAAAAATTTCTCTCGAGCTTCTTTCTTTTCTTCACTCGACAAACTTTTTGCAGTCAAAACTTGTTCTAAAAAGTTCTTTATTCTCTCTTCTCTGCCCGCCGGTTGATATTCTTGTCGAACCACCAAGGCAGGTTTAATTCCGTACAACAATTCAACAGAACTGTAATCTCCATAATATGCATCTGTGTACGTTATTGCCCTATGCAAATCCGCTGTCTTGTCCAATATTCCCCATGCTTCTTTTTCATAATCCGCCAATATTTTGTTATACTCTTTTGCAAGCAACGGTCGCAGGGTTTGGTATGTGGTAGCCAACAGTGGGTGCGGCCGCAACCACAACGCCACATCTTTGTTGTTTTTAAACATTTCAAACACATGTCTTAAATTTTTTAAATAAAGTTCATTTTGCTCAAGTGCATTGTGAATGGACAGACCGTAAAGCACTACCTTTTTGTTGTTTATTATTTTCCTCCACTCATCTGGCAAATAAAAGTCCTGTTTGGTGGAGTTAATCACTTTATCCAGTTTAGGAGATCCTAATACGACAAATTTTTTTTGCAACTTAGAGCTAATGTTAGGTTCTGTCTTTAGCATTTTTTCCATTTTTTTTACATACGCATCTTTTGAAGGCTCTGATGACAAAACAACTCTGTGTGAGTGTCTTATCCCGGATGAGCCGGGAAACAGATTCAAGTGTAATTCGTCTGCGGTAGTGACTACATAAGGTATGTATACTAACATATCTGTCGATTTTTTTAGGTTTTTGCTGTAATATTCGGGCGGTACTCGGGTTAATAAATTGAACTCATCATATGGATTAAAGTTAAAGATAGCCTCGGGTCTTCTTGCTTCTATGTCATAGTTTGTGTAGTGGGTTATTTCTATGCGATTACTGTAATGTTCTTCTCCCTCATAGTTTATTTGCCCCAGTTCTTTGTTGGGTAAAACGTCATAATAGGGTATTGGAACAAAATATGGTTCGCAATCTGGATCTGCTTTTGCAGCTAAATAAATCGATTCCAAGCTATCGCTCATACTTGCTTTATAGCTTAAAAAAGCCATTTCTATTTTTGTGGCCGGTAATTGGTTTCTTATGTTGTTTTCTATTTTGATTAGTGAGCTGCGTAATTGTTTAATCCCGGCTTCACCACTGTTGGCGTTAAAAAGGAGTCGGGAATATTGCTCTAACATGCTTACGACCTGTGTGCCGGGTCCCGCTAAGTTATCTATATAATCACACAAAGAAAGAGCCGTATCTTGACAATCGGCATATAGTTTTTCCTCTTGAGCTTGGTATAGAGTTTCTATTATTTCCAATATCTGTTGTTTATGAAATTTTCTCACAATTACTCCTTTTTGCTTTGCTTTTGTTTTGTTTTTCTAATCAAAGTTTTCGGTTGGCTCCAAATCTATAGCACTTTCTTTAACGGTTATCTCGGTTTTAAAAATCACAAAGTGCTAAATTAAGGAAAGCAAATTAACTTTTGCGATTTAAAAAGGACAATGAAAAGTTAATTTGCTACAAACCAACCGAAAACTTTATAGCAGTTTAACTTTGTGTTTCTAATGATTTAAGTCGCGTGTACTCTAATGCTACCGGATCCTCTTTCTCTTTTTTACTTAGTTTAGGCCACATAAGTTTTACTGCTCTAAACATGGTGTATGCAAACCAGGTAAAATATATGCCTGCAAAAAAGAAGTCATTAATGGCACTGGTTAGTAGTATCATTAGCACAAGACCCGGTATAAGCCAAAGAATGCTAGTAATAATAGCTTTTTTGTTGGCCACATTTTGCTTAGCAATGTACAGGAGCAGCTTGTCTGTTTCCTGGTCTAAAGATTCGTTAGCACCATTTTTATTGGAGATATCCAACAGAGACGTTTCAATTTTGTTTTTATCCGGGGTTTTGGTTTCTATCCCCTCATCAATCGTAACTTCCATAACTTCCTCGCTTTCTAGTAAAACAATGGCAGTGGCATTTATCCAAGTGGCACGACCTTTTAAAACAAGTTGCCTTGCACGCCTGGGATATGTTCTACCCACATTACCTTTGTTATCTAAAACTATAATTTTCATGGTTCTCCTTAATGATTATAAATGTGCTGCTGTTTTTTTGTTATGGGTGCCATCCCCACGCACTAGGCACAGGCTGTTTTTTGTTATGGGTGCCGTCCCCTCTGGATAGAATCTCTTGCCTACAGCGAATTATATCACATTCAAAATACTTTGTCTATAATTTTAAATTGTTTGATATTTCGGTTTTTATTAGGAAACCCGCATTTCACATTTTTTTCTTGGGGGGGGGTTTTTTTATGGAAGTTTTTATGTTAGAATAGATGCAATAAATTTATGATAAATTTATAATGAGGTGGCATTGTGAAGGAAGTTAACAGCGTGCAAGTTGTTATAGATGGCGAGGTTTACGAGCTAGCCAGCGAGGATAACCCTGAATATGTACAAAATGTAGCACTCTATATAGACACGAAAATAAAAGATATTTATAAAAAACGTAGCGGTGCTTATATAAATCAAAAGACAAAATCTTTGCTTATCTCTTTAAACATTGCAGATGATTTGTTTAAAGAAAGAGATAATAATTTGGTTATGAAAAAAGAAGTGGAAGAGTTAAATGAAAGTTTGAGTGAATATATGGAAGAAAATGCAAAACTTGCTCAAGATATTTCTATTTTACTGGAGCAAAAAGAGATTTTGGAAAAAGAGCTTTTCAACAAAAATAAAGAATTAAAAGAATTCTTAGAAAATTTTTAGAGGTCTATTTTGTTAGAGTTTTTTATAATAGCTTTTAGGTATTTTTTTGTATTTTATATTGTTTATTTTTTGTGGCAAGGCATTTGCTATATTTTGATTGAACGGGGCAAACTGAACAAAAACAAAAAAATACCCATTAAAAAGCAAAGGATAACGATTGTTTTTTTACATTTAAAGGGAGTTTTGCTTTTAAGTGGCGGCTACAATATTGCTGTTTTAACCACTGGTGGATTATGGGTGGCATTGTTTATTGTGTATATTTATATTGCCGAAAAAATATATAAAAACTCTTGCCCCCTAATATGGAATGGATTTTTTTTCCTTACCAGTGTTAGCAATATTGTGTTGATGCGTCTTAGCCAAAACTTGGCTAATCTTCAGCTAATGTGGTTAGCTGTAGCTTGCGGTGCAATTCTTATAATGCCTCTTGTTTTAAAGATTGTGTATAAGCTAGAAAAGCTAGAATATATTTATCTTGTGCTTGGGCTTGGTTTGCTTTTGTCTACATTTGTCTTAGGCACAGAAGAATTCGGCTCTATAAGGAGAATAGAAATTCATGGTTTTGGGTTTGCCCCTGCTCAACTTACCAGTTTTACTTATATATTGTACTTGGCTACAGTGTTTCGCAAAAAACTGTCTTTTAACCAGCTTATTTTCCCTAGTGCAATGGCGGTCGCCCATGTAGTTATTTTGGTTGCCCAGCGCAACCTGGGGGATGCCCTAATATTTTTTATGAGCTATATGATAATAATGTATATTGCCACCGGTCGCGAGCTTTTGTTTTTGGCTGGTATAGGGCTGTTTGGAGCAGGTTCCGTTTTGGCTTATAACCTTTTCCATCATGTGCGGGTTAGGGTTGCCGTTTGGCAAAACCCCTGGGGTGATGTTCATGGCACGGGACACCAAACTATACAGTCTCTTTTTGCGATCGGCACATGGGGTGTGTTTGGTAGCGGGTTAACCCTGGGGTTGCCCAATCTTGTGCCTGTTGTGGCAAGAGACCTCACATTTGCAGCTATAGCAGAAGAATTTGGCATTATTTTTGCCGGGGGGATTATAGGAATATATATCATGATATTTTATCGTGGGGTTCATATTGCCCTGCGTTGCAAACGGCGGTATTACAGCCTGTTAGCTGTAGGATTTACCGGAGTTTTGGCTTTTCAAACATTTTTGATAATAGGCGGCACAATAAATCTGATACCTTTGACAGGTGTAACGTTGCCATTTATAAGCTACGGGGGCAGTTCTTTGGTGATGAGTACAGTTATGTTGGGGATGCTGCAATGGATATTAAACTATTACGAAACAGCAGAGGAATCCGCTGAAAAATAAGGGTGAAAACCCTATAGCACTTTTCTTTCAGAAAGGAAAAAATATGACAGATATTAAAAAAAATATTAGGCGAGTGTTTTGGCTTTTTTTTATCATGTTTTTTGTTGTGGTAGCTTATTTGGGCTATTTTGCATTTTTTGCATCTCCCAATATAGTTAATACTACCCTTAACCCAAGGGTTGCTATAACACGAGAAAATATACAGCGTGGTTATATTTTGGATAGAAACGGTCATGTGTTGGCGTATACACAAGACGGTGTGCGAGTTTATCCCTATGGTGCGGTGTTTGCTCATGTTGTTGGACACACCGGTGTTGGTCATGCGGGGATAGAGGAACGGTACAATTTTAATTTGGTACACCTTAGCGGTGAGTTAATGCAAAGGGTAGGCAATTTGGCGTTTGATACCCCATTGGTTGGTGATAATCTGTATCTTACCATAGATGTTGGTCTGCAAAATTTTGTTTATGGTAGGTTAGGGCAAAACAGGGGTAGCATCGTCGTAGTTCAACCTAGCACAGGAGATGTGCTATCAATGGTGAGTTTTCCTGCGTACAACCCGAACACCGTTGCACAAAGCTGGCAATACCTTGTTTCGGACGAAAGAAGCCCATTGTTAAACCGTGCAACCCAAGGGCTTTACCCTCCCGGTTCTACATTTAAAATATTAACGGCGGCAGCGGCGGTAGAGCAGGGTATGGCAGATTTTGTTCATTATTGTCTGGGCAGTATTAATATCGGAGGGGAGATTATAAACAACTTTAACAATGTTCCTCATGGGCATATAGATATGGAGAGGGCTTTTGCTCTTTCTTGCAACACATTTTTTGTAGCACTGGCATATGAGATCGGCACAGAGAGCTTTGTTGAAAATATGGCAAATTTTTTTCATCATGTACCTTTTGCGTTGTCAATTAGTCAAAGCCAGTTTAACTTGAGTACAGCAGGCTCAATAGGGGATTTAATGCAAACATCTATCGGGCAGGGGCAAACATTAATGACACCACTGTATTTGGCTATGGTTTCTTCTGCTGTGGCAAACGATGGCGTAATGGTTGCTCCAAGGGTGGTGCAGTATAACCCTCTGCTAGGTTTTGATCAAAGGGAAAGCTGGCAAATGTTTGATGAGTATACAACGGAGATTTTACAAAATATAATGCGACAAGTTGTGGTGGCAGGGACCGGTCAGCCTGCCGCAGTAGCCGGTGTGGATTTGGCAGGCAAAACAGGAACAGCAGAAAATGACGCAGGTGCGGCACATGGCTGGTTTACCGGATATGCAAAAGATTTAGACATAGCAATTGCTGTAATTTTAGAACATTCCGGTGGAACGGGTCCCGTGTTGCCCATAGTGCGAGATGTTGTAACGTTTTTCCGAGATAATAATAATTAACTATTCATATTGAAAACAGATTAAAAAGACCTTGAAAAGTTAATTCGCTATATATTAGGAGGCAACTATGAAAACTAGCGAAGATATACGCTGGTTGCAACGCTTACAAAACTTTTCTCGAGCAATGCATTTGTTGCGTAGTGTGTTTGAGCAACAAGAGCTTAACCAACTGGAGCAAGAAGGAGCAATACAGCGATTTGTATATACTTGGGAATTAGCCTGGAAAACACTAAAAGATTTTCTTGAATATAATGGATTGCAAATTCCGCAACCGATTGGAGCAAGAAACGTTATAAAAGAGGCGGCAAGTGCTTTTTTTGAGTCTGTGGAAATAGACGGAGAGATTTTTATGCAAATGTTAATTAGCCGCAATGAGCTTTCGCACACGTACAACTTTGCAAAGTTTGCCCAAGAATTAGAAAAAATAGAGCGGCTATATTTGCCACAGTTGGAAAAACTGTACGATTTTTTTGTAGAAAAAATGCTTGAATATGAAAAATGATTTTAGATTAACTACCGAACAGTTGGCGTTGCTTACCGATGTTTTTTTGCGAACACAAAAAAATTTTAAATTAAAATAGCGATTTTTTGCTTGACAAAAAGTTATAGTTTGGCTACAATTATTCGAGTTTGGAAAATATTTTTTTATGGTATTTCGTCTTGCAATATACCGGTTCTTTGCGAGACTTAATATAGCCACTTTAGCAAATATTTTTATTAGGAGAAAGGAGGAAAACCATGAAAGTATTAGTAAACGCAGAAGGCAAGAAGCGTCCAAAATTGGACTTTGTTTGCTTTATTCATATTTGTGGTGGACTTGAGAAAGCCATAAGAACCCCCGGTTGCACGATTATTGTACGTACAGGGTAATCAATTGATAACCATTTGTGGCCACAGTGGTGGGATGAATGAGGGTATAGCACTTTCCCTATGAATTGTCCCTTTTTAAAAACAACAAAAGTGCTAAATTAAGGAAAGCAAATTAACTTTTCTAATTTAAAAGGGATAACGAAAAGTTAATTTGCTATATCAATCAAATATTAAACATTGCTCAATTTAATGAAATTCCATAAATTCGATGCTCTCATTATTATTTTAGCTAAGGGAATGTTGGAATCGTTCAACACTCTTGAAAGGAACAATCGTGAACATAAACTCCAAAAAAATAATAGAAATAATGAAACCTGCACTTGTGGAAAAAAAGCTAAATACTGTGTTAAAAATTTTCGGGATAGTTTCTTTGTGGGCTATTGGTCTGGCATTGCCGTTTGTGACCGGTCTTTATGTGGATAGGTTGGTGACGGATGCCAATTTAGACTTGATTCTTACATTTGTTGTAGCCTTTTTAGTTATTTATGTTGTGCGTACTGCAATAATTGGTATGAGATACGTTGTAGACACAACTTTTAATAATTTGTTATGGCACAGGGTCGAAACAAATCCTATCTTACACATGTTTAAATCCCATTTTTCTAAATACCAAAATGAAGATGCAGGTGAGTTAACAGGAAAATTAAAATTTGACGGTCAAACATTTGCATTTTTGTTTAGCAATACTACCAGTGCATTTATAGAGGCAATTACTGTAGTTGCGGTCTTTGTTATGCTTTTTTTTATTGATTTTTATATAGCTGTTATTGCTCTTGTTGTTTCACCTATATATTTACTTTTTTATATAATTTTCAAAAAGAGACTCTTTGCTCAAGGGGAAATATACGCAAAAGATGATGCTCTATACCAATCCAGAAAAAATGAGCAAATCTACAGAATGTCTTTTATAAGAAAGCACGAAGTTGCAAATGAAACTCTAGCACGCTTAGAGGAAGCATATCATACAAGAAATCGCTCTGAAATCAAACAAAACATACTTTCATTTGGTTATAGGCAATCCGGCGGAATTTTAGGTGCTTTTTTTCATGTGGCAGTAATCGGGTTCGGTGGTTACAGGGTGATTTCCGGAGAGTTAAGCATAGGTATGTTTACGGTAATATCTCTGTATTTTAATATGATTATGGGGGCTTTTTTTGAGTTATCAAATTTTGGGGTAAATATTCAAATGGCGAAAGTTTCAACAAACCGCCTAAATGAGATATATGAAAACCCGCAAGATTTGAATGGAGATAAGCAGTTAGAACATATAAACGAGCTTAAACTCAACAACTTGTCGCTTGTTTATGGCGATAACAAAGTGTTTAGCGGTCTTAGCTATAACTTTAAAGCCGGTAAAATATACGCTATTTGCGGCGAAAACGGAAGCGGCAAAACCAGTCTTTTAAATTGCATATTGGGGCTGTACCAAGACATTTGCACAGGCGAGATAC
>WRKF01000110.1 GCA_009778165.1 Defluviitaleaceae bacterium | reverse complement strand
GCAATAGATAAAGCCCTGAAACTGTACGACCGTTCACTTGTTAAGCTGGACAAAGACGGCAATATAGAGAATCCGAGCGATGTTGTAGCTCATTTTGTAAAAGACTGGGGCGATTTTTTCGCTAAGGGTCAAGAGCAAGGTGTGCAAATCTCAACACCGCCACAAGGTGCAAATCAAGCTACAGATTATGCAAGTATGCTACAAACAGCAAGAAAAGAAAACAAACAACTAGAAGCGATAAGGATAAAAACAGAAGCAGCGCACAACGGCGTTATGCTATTATAACAAGAGGTGAAACATGTCAACAATAGTACAAGGTGTCGGTACAGTATGGAATTTGCCCAACTATCACGGCGAGCTATTTACCGCAGACCCAGTCAACACACCGCTTTTATCCATGAGCGGCGGCATGACCGGGGGCATGATAACAAGGAACTTTGAGTTCCCCACAGCACAACTGTACAGCTACCCAGACGCAAAACAACCGGAAATTTCCGAAAAAGATTCAATTATAGCACCAGAGCCACGACACATAGTGAGAAAACAGCTCACCAACGTGGTACAAATCCACCATACGACACTAAACTTGTCATATTTTGGACTTGGCAATAGTGGTAGGCTAAGCGGTGTAAACACAGCGGGACACACAGCGAACCCGCTTGATGAGCTTGCTTGGCAAATTCAACACAGCTTGTTAATTCCTGCTGCACGGGACATAGAACACAGTTTCATACAAGGCGAATTTAACAAAACAACAGCGTCTGATATTGCCAGCAAAACAAGAGGCATGTTGCAAGTATGCGGAGAGGGCGGGGTTGTAAGAGATGCACAAAATACTAAACTGTCTTTTGAACTGCTACAAGAACTATATCGTATGATGGCAGACAACGGTGCATACTTTAACAACATGGTCATGTTTGTAAATGCAACGCTTAAACAAAAAATAACGACCATCTACTCAAAACTGCCCGGTGCAACATTACCAGCAACACGTACAGACGGCGGTATCAACATTACTAACATCTTAACAGACTTTTGCCAAATACAAGTTGTGTGGAACCGATTTATGCCGGAGGGTACTGTTTTGTTGTGCGACATGAGCTATATCAGCCCTGTTTTCATGGAAACCCCTAACAAAGGTGTCTTTTTTGTTGAAGAATACACCCAACCTTATAAAGCCGCTTAAATCAAGGCTTCCAGTGATTGTATTTTTTCTGTTTATGCCTATTTTATGCCTATTGGCTCGATTTTTGGTGTCAAATGGTGTCATTTTCGCCGTCTTTTCGCTCAAAAACATATCACGGCGGTGTCAATTTACGTTCAAAAGCTATCAAAAGTGTATCACAAAAAATCATTTTTGACAACAGCGAAAAAAAGCCCCATCGGGAAAGGAGAAATTTTTGATGACAATAAAACAAGCAAAAGAATATTTGAGAGAAGCACGAAGGTTGTACAAAGTTGTAGAAATTAAAAAAACACGCTTGCGGTATTTACGTGACACGTTGGATTGTTTCGGTGGCACACCGTCGGCGATAAAAGTTAAGGAAAGTCCGACGATAGACAGGGTAGGAAATTCGGTTGCACGGTTGGTCGATTTAGAAATGTCGTGCAAGGAAGATTTGATGTTAATGCTCGACTTACAAGAAGAAATCGAGGGGCAAATAAACCGGATGGGTAGATACGGCTTGCAGATAATACTCTACGAAAGATATATAAACAATAAAAAATGGCAAACGATTGCCCATGAAGCCGGATACAGTGAAGGTTATACCAAAGAACTTCATAAAAAAGCGGTAAAACTTTTTGCGGAAACCGCAAAAGAGTAAACAAAAAAAGACTTTTTCTGACTTTTTTGAGAAAAAAGGTACTTGATTCCCCCCCTCAAATATGTTTTAATGTAGCTCTAGAGGTGTGTCCGACACATTTTACGAAAGTCTAAAGGAGATAAAATGACAAATTTACAAAAAGAAATATTTGAACATGCAGACCAAGGCTTGACAGGCAAGGAAATAGCTGAAAAGTTAGATGTTTCTGTGTCTACAGTAAGAAGGGTTATAGCTAACAAAGAACTGCGAGAACAGTACGACAGCTTGAAAGTTTTACAAGTAGACCCCATTGAAAACTTTAAAGAAATTATACCGCTAGCAGTAGTCGAGATAAAAAGCATAATACAAGACCCATTAGTTAGACCGTCGATAAAGCTAAACGCAAGCAAGCAACTAATTGAACTTTGTAAATACGCTGAAGCACTATTTCCACCCCCGCCACAAGAGCATGTAGTTAGAGTAATATACGGGAAGCCCGATGAGGGAGAGGAACTAGGGGACTATTATTAATGCCCCCCTAACGTCCCCAAATTCGCAACCAAAAACATTTTAGGGGTAAAACTACCCCGAAGAGTAAAATAACGCCATATAACCCCCCTAGGGGCTTTTTTTATGTAAATGCGAGGTGAATACATTGGAAAATGTGAAATTATATAAAAATCCAACTTTTGAGAATGCCAACGAAACTAAAAAAAGATACCGTGTAATCATGGGCGGGGCTGGAAGCGGTAAAAGTGTTAACGTTGCTCAAGATTATATTACCAAACTTTCAGACCCTGCATATGAGGGCTGTTCGCTTATGGTTGTAAGAGCCTCCGAAAATAGTCATCTAAATAGCACTTTTGCGGAGCTACATAGAGCAATAATGCGACTGGAACTGTCCCATGTGTGGACAGTAACCAAAAGCCCAATGCAGATGGTAAACAACAACACGGGCAATTATATCCTGTTTCGGGGTTGCAACGATATAAGAGCCATTGAACGGCTAAAATCGGTAACAGTTCCGAAAGGTAAACTGTGTTTTGTTTGGGTAGAAGAAAGCACGGAAATAAAAGCTAGCGATTTTGAAATAATTGATGATAGGTTGCGGGGAGAGCTTAAAGAAGGGCTATACTATCAAATAACTCTGACATTTAACCCCGTATCTGCTACCCATTGGATAAAATCAAGGCTATGGGATTTTGACGATGAAAACACGTTTAGACACCAAAGCACTTTTGAAGATAACATTTTCATAGATGACAAGTACCGTGAGCGGATGGAACGCCGTAAAATAGTAGACCCCGACGGCTTTAAGGTTTACGGGCTTGGTGAATGGGGAGAAGTTGGCGGGTTAATATTAACCAATTTTGAGGTATGCGACTTGAACCCCAAAGACTTTGAGACTCTTACAATGGGGGCTGATTTTGGGTTTAATCATGCTTCTGTGTGCTTGTTGTTAGGGCATAAGGACGGCGATATATACGTCTTAGACGAAGTCTATGCGAAAGGTAGAACCAACGCCGAATTTATAAAGCTGTTAGGCGAAATGCCTAAAAATGTTTTTATGTATTGCGATAGTGCAGAGCCGGACAGGATAAAGGAATTAAACCAATCCGGTTTCAGAGCTTTAGCGGTGAAGAAAGAGCAAAACAGCGTAAAAAGGCAACTCGACTACCTAAAGCAACGCAAAATATATATTGACGGTCGTTGTAAAAAAACGATTATGGAGATACAAAACTACAGATACAAAAAAGATAACTCAACAGGCAATTACTTGGATGAACCGCTAGAGTTTGAAGATGATACAATAGCGGCTTTAAGATACGGCATTGAGCCAATAAGAAAAGCTACAAGGCTAAGGACAATGAGTAAGGATGTGTTAGGGATATGGTAATCAAAACTGGACAGGCGTTGAACCATGCTAAAATAATAGAAATAGTAAACGAAAAACTTGCCCAAAATCACAGATTACAACGGTTACAGGACTATTATGAAGGTAAGCAGGATATAAAGCTAAGGCACTACGTTGACCCAACCAAGCCGAATAACAGGGTAGTGGTGAACTATTGCAAGAAGATAGCGGACTTTCATACAGCATACTTAGTCGGTATACCAGTCGCATATGAAGCCCCTCAAATCGTGCTTGACACATTGGGTTTTAACAATGAAGGTGAAACAACACAAGCCATAACAAGGAATGTAAATATTATGGGTTTTGGTTGTGAGCTGTTATACACCGATGAAGCGGGCTTTCCCCGTTTCGCAAGCATAGACCCTCGTGAAAGCGTTTTTGTAATGGATGACTCAATTGAGGGCAATTTGACCGCTTTTATGCGTCTGTACCCGAACGCCGATAACCCCGAACTATATAATTTAACCGTATACACCGAAACGGATTTCACAGAATATCAACTGTCGAGGGCGGTCGGTGAGTTGAGGGACATAGGATGGTCTACTCATCTATTCGGCGGCGTGCCTGCTATTTTGTACGCAAATAATCCGGAATACTCCGGAGCGTTTGAAGGTGTTATGGACTTGCAAGACGCAATCAATACAGTGCTGTCCGATGAAGTAAATGATTTTGAAAGTTTTGCGGACGCATATTTGGTGTTAAAAGGTTTAAGCGGTACAGTTGCAACAGATTTAGCAAACATGAAACAAGACAGAGTTTTATTATTGACGGACGAAGGGAAAGCCGAATGGCTAATAAAACAAGTGAACCCTAGCCATATAGAACAGTTAAAAACTAGTCTTATAACAAAAATCCATGAGATGGGGGCATTGCCGGACATTGAAAAATTGGGCAGTTTTGGGGCAAGTGGTGTTTCATTACGTTTCAAACTGCTTGGAACTGAAATAGCGTCTGTCGGGCAAGAGCGTGTTATATATCGGGGTTTACAACGTCGACTTGAACTGATATACAACATACTGCGAATTACTGACCCCGCAATTGGACATTTTAACGATGTCAACTTAACTTTTGAGCGGAATTTTGTAATGGCACTTGATGAAGTGGACAGAAAAAGGCTTGATTTATCACTAGTGGAACGACACATGCTAAGCAAGCTGACATTTTTGGAACAACACAAGGGCATGACACCGGAAGAAGCAAGAGAAGAACTGCATAGGGTTGCAGTAGAAACGTATAAAGATGACTGGGCAAGCGACTTTCGTCGAGATGGTGGCATTGACTCGCCAGACATGCAGGAGGTGAATTAGATGGACAAAGAAAAAGAAACTCTACAAGAAGTAGAAGAAACAGAGCAACAGACAGAAGAAACAACGCTTGATATAGCCGCTGTATTGGAAAGTCCCGAATTTAAGGCGGTTATTGATGAGCAAGTGAAAGCGGGGGTTAAAGAAGCCTTGAAAGGCAAAACCCCAAAGGCTAACACTACACCACCAAGCACAATACAGCAAAGCGACTTCGACAAAATGACATATAGAGAGCGGTTACAGTTTTTCCAAAGTAACCCGCATACTTACAACAAACTAGTGAAAGAAGGTTAATAATGACAAAAATAACAAAACTCGAACAACTAATCAATCCCCAAGTAATGGGCGATATGGTGAGTGCAGAACTCGCAAAAAAGCTAAGGGCTACAAGGTTTTACCGTGTAGATAGAACCCTGACAGGCCGTGCAGGAGACACAATAACAATTCCCACTTGGAAATATATTGGAGCGGCTGAACACTTGCCGGAAAACGAGCAAGGCAACGTAACCCAAATGGAAACAAAGGATGTGAGCTACACAGTTAAAAAGGCGGTTAAAAATGTAGCCTTGACCGATGAAGCTGTGTTGTCCGGTTTTGGTGACCCGATAGGTGAAGCGACACGCCAGTTACGTATGGCAATCCAAGACAGAATGGATTGGGACGGTGTGGAGCTGTTACAAGGCATTGACGCAAACAACGGGCATGTTTTGAACCTTACAAGCGGGGTTATAGCGTATGAGGATGTAATTGAAGCCTTGCACATGCTCGAGCAGGACAACGAAGAGCAGGGCATTGAATGTTATCTGCTTGCAAACCATGAAACGGTTAAGCTCATACGCAAAAGCCCCCAATTCACAGAAATACCCGGCACGCTAAGAAACAGGGTTATAACAACGGGTGTTGTTGGTACTATTGCAGGGGCAAATATAATAATCAGCAACAAACTAAGCACAACAGAAGCGTATTTATTAACCCCCCAATGCCTAACCGCTTTTATGAAACGGGATATAAATATTGAGCGGGAAAGACAAATGCTATACAAGCGTACAATCGTGGGAAGCGACTGCCACTATGTAATTGCCATCGAGAACTATGACAAGATAGTCGCTATGCGTTTGCCGTTGCAATGGTAAAGAAAGGAGAAATCATGATAAAGAAAAAATTAGCGGTAATAATACTATTAATAAGGTTAAAATTAATAGATTTTGCACTTAAAATTTTGTACATTTTGTCTAGGAGTTTAGACCAGGATGGGAAGCTATCCGGAATACGTTTCATAATATCAGACAAAATATCGTTAATTCTGTACAAAAGAAATGAAATTTGGCACAAATGGTGTACAAAATGGCATAATCCATGTTAAAAGAAGATATAAAACCCGCACCAATCCCATCAAGACCTCCAATAAAACATCCACCGAGAACATTGGCGGCATTGAAAAAAGCAGAGAAAACACTGAAAAAGTGGGGGTATGATCCGTTTGAGCAAGAAAGATGGATGTCTTTTGAAACTAACCTAGCGGATATTGAAAGGCATTGCAATAACTACTTTAACCCCGCCAATGACCCAAACAGCAAGAAACGCAACTACCCACCAGAGTTTATATCCCTTGCAAACCGTATCAGAGAATACAGAAACAGCGAAGCGGGGCAACCCACAAATAGGACAAGTGAAAACATAGCCAACTTGTACAGCTGGGAAGCTATTACAGTTGATGGCGGGCTTGCAGACTGGACACACATATTTAAAAGCGAGTTAAGTATCTACAAGCGAGCAAGGTTTATATAAAAAACCCGTAACCATTAGGGGGTTACGGGTTTTTTATATCAGTGCGTCCCGTCAAGTAATCAAGTGATACGTCAAAGTAATTGGCGAGGGCTATAAGGTTTTTAAGGTTTGGTCTACTTGTTTTAATCTCGTAATTTTGCAAGCCCGCTTCACTCATGCCCACAGCCTCCGCCAGTGCTTTTTGAGTTAGTCCGTTATCAGTGCGTAATTTCTTCAACCTATCGGGAAAAGCAACCATAATAAAGCACCTCCCAAAAAAATAAAAAAATTCAAAAAAAGTATTGACACCTAAATTTTTATGTGCTATACTATGGTTACACCTAAAAAGTTAGGTGCAACAGAAATCTTGTTAAAAAAGATAAACAAAGAAAACGCTCTTCAACTTTGGTCGGTTCCAGAGCGTTTTCACTAAAGACCCAGCCGAAGCAAGGTAACTAATTATATCCTTCTTTAGGCTTGGTGTCAACTATCCTACAGGAGGAATTTTTATTATGACAAACACAATTGACAAGGAAATTTTAAAACGCAACCAAGAGCTAGCAGAAGAGAAAGTACTGCAACGCAAACAAGAGCTTGAAAGAGAACTATTAAAAGCACAATTACAAGTAAAACGGCAAAAAGAAGAAGCCGAAGCCGCCGCCAATCTCGAAAGTAACATGTTCGAGAAAGTATTGAAACAGATGATAACCACAGCGGTTGAAGAAGTAGTAGCAACAGCCCGCAAACACAGTATTGAAGATTACCCCATAGTACTAAGAGCACACCACATAAAAGAAATAATGGGGGTTAGCGAAAGTAAAAGTTACGACATTATGCGTAGTCTGAAATGCAAACCCAAACGGTTCGGAAAAATAATCACGGTGCCAAGGGATGAATTTTGGCGTAACTACCTAGATTATAAGGGGGTGTAATCATGTGTGTTATTGAAAAATACGGCAATTGTTACGAAATTCTATGCCTAGTACTAAATAAAAGTACTCTTGACATGGACATTGAAACAGCAAAAGAAAGGTGGCACGAACGAGAACACGGCGAAAAAACAGGCAATATTCCTTTTGCCTCTGCTCCAAACACACCCGAGAAATTTCTTGAGATTTACAGGATGGAAAGTATTAGTTTTTGGTATAGCGACATTTTAAAAAACCTTGGTATAGACACCGAGGATTATAAAAAACTTGAAGCCCATGCGGCTGAACTTCATGACAATGGGGAGGTGGAGTCCCCATGGTAGAAATAACGACACAAGAAATGCAAGTACTTTACGACCTATTTAATGAGAAGCGAAAAGAGTACGAAGTAAGAAAACCACACATACAAAAATCCATCCGTGATTATAGGTTCGGGCATTTTTTCCTAATAGTTGGGGATGATGGCAAGCCTGTTAAAGCTAGAATTAGAAAGGCATATATAAAGTGGTTTTTGCTCCTTCTTAAAAATAATATTGCAGAACAGAAAAACATGCTAGAACAAGAGTATTCTATTCCCCTTGAAACTAAAATAAATGCTTGGTGTTCACCCATTTTCTTCTTAGACTGTATGCCTAGTGAAAAAGGCTTGTTAGAAAGATTAATTGCGGTGAAGC
The DNA here is from genome assembly GCA_009778165.1 of Defluviitaleaceae bacterium. Lineage (GTDB taxonomy): Bacteria > Bacillota > Clostridia > Lachnospirales > UBA5962 > WRKF01. The sequence goes on along the minus strand of WRKF01000110.1, from coordinate 4,621 downwards.
GTACAGAGTACGAAAACGAAAACCCCTATAAAGACACCGGAGATAGCCCTGAAACAAAAATCAAAAACATGTCGGCTATTGCTTATAAACTTAACAACATCTTGAGAACCGAAAAAACGTTTGTGAGTTAGCCATGGACAACGACAAGCGGTTAAATGAGATAATACGGGTTAAACGTATAAGAGGGGAGTTTGTTACCATGGACAAGGGTTTTTTAGAAAATTCTGATTTATCTTGGAAAGCTAAGGGGATACTAGCGTATCTCCTTAGCAAGCCGGATAACTGGAAAGTTGTAATAAAAGACCTTGTAAACAACGCTAAGGACGGCAAAAGTGCCGTATATAGCGGGCTTACAGAGTTAAAGACACATGGGCATTATGAAAAAAAGCCGATTAGAGATAAAGACAACAGACGCATTTTACATTGGGAAGGTACTATCAGCGAGTTGCCGACTGTTTCCCGTGAAAATGGCGATGTTCGTCTACTTACCGATTTTCAAGAAGTAGAAAATCAAGATATTGAAAATCAAGATATTGAAAATCGGGAACGTAATAATAATTACTTGAGTAATAATAAAGGTACTCATAATCAGTCTAGTCCTGTCTGTCCGACGGGGCAGACGGAACGCATAAGAGCGAACATTGATTATGACAACCTTGCCCAAACACATCCGGAGGATATGCCGTTGGTAGATGAGTTTGTAGCTGTAATCGTTGACAGCCTGCTGACAGACGCCTCAAAAGTGAGGATAGGCGGTGAGGAGAAGCCGAGAACCCTCGTCAACAGCCAGCTTTTAAAACTCGACTATAACAACATAGCACACGCAATCGACCAATACAAGGGCATTACCGAACGGATAACCAAAAAACGGCAATATATACTAACCATGCTTTACAGTTGCAGACTAGAGCAAGACGCACACTACACAAACGCAGTTAGAGCCGATATGGCGAAGGGGGTTAAAAAATGGACATGAACCTTATGAAGTTTTTACTTGATTCTTATATCGAGAAGGGTTTTGATGATAAAATGCTTGAAGAAACCGCCGACTTTGGTTTAGCGGACTTTAAAGCAATAAGCGAAGCTGTTAACAGAACACGAGTCGAAGCAAACAATATCGCCGATGAAGCCCTTGGAATGGGATTGGAAACAGCCCGCAAGTTTTACAAACAAGGTTTCAAAGACGCAATCGAACTCTTAACCAAAACCGGTGAAGCCGATGAAAAAAAGTAAACAAAATGACGTGCAGTCCATTTTAACAAGCCCCGAAATACAAGCCATAATCGCCGAAACAGTAAAAAAGTCTGTAGCAGAAGCAATAACAGCTACCCCATCTGATAACGATGGGGCAGCTCCCCGCCCTCGTAAAAGAAAAGGACGAGGACAAGGCGAAGGGAGTGTATACCAACGCAAGGACGGTTTGTGGAGTGCTAGGGTTACAGTAGGTTACGACCAATACACAGGCAAACAGATACGCAAAGCAGTTTATGCAGACACAAAAAGAGAAGTTATTGACAAGCTAATGGAAATGCAAACCGAAATCAATAAGGGAACTTTTGTTGACCCTACTAATGTAACCGTGGGGGAGTGGTTGCCTGTTTGGTTGGAAGATTATAGAAAAAACAAAATAAAACACACAACATACAATAAAGAAAGAATTTTGATTAAACGCATTATCCCAACCTTAGGGCAAATAAAACTAAAAGATTTAAAACCTTTAACAGTGCAAAGATTTATAAATAGTTTGGCTGAAGATTTAGAAACTTCAACCCTAAAAGTTATATTAATAATGTTTAATCAAGCGATAAATCAAGCTGTTGATAATGGTATAATTCCTAAAAATCCCATAAAAGGAAAAATAAAACTAGCTAAAAAAAGTTATAAGGAACGGCGAGTTCTTACTGTAGACGAACAAAAAATATTTATTGAAACCGCAAAAGAGTTGCATGAAATGGGATATGCGGGTATGGATGTTTTTATATTTTTATTGGGTACAGGGTTAAGAATTGGCGAATGTTTGGCATTGACGTGGGATGATATAGATTTTGAAAACGCTATACTAAATGTTAACAAGACATTTAGTCATATAACGGGCGTTGATTCAGGAAAATACGAACATTATCTAAGAGAAACAAAAACACGTGCGAGCAATAGGAAAATCCCCTTGTTACCGCAAATGTTGGATGTATTAGAACAGAGAAAACAAAACAATTCTTATTTAAGTAACATTATTTTCCAAAATGTCAAAGGCGGTTATCAAATTCAAGCCCATGTATGGAAAAGAATGAAAATCATAGAAAGAATCACAGGCATTGAAGACATAACCCCGCACGCACTCAGACACACATTTGCAACAAGAGGACTTGAAAACGGAATACCCTTGAAAGTTATGTCAGAGTTATTAGGGCATTCAAGCATACAAATGACGGCAGACTTATACACTCATGTATTACCGGAAACCAAAGAAAGAGAAATGGAAAAACTATCAAATTTATTTGATTAAACACAAACGCAGTAAAGGGGGTGATGTGGCATGGTTAAAAATTTAATCATTTATCGAAATAAATAAGGTTTAAAATCCTTAAAATACTAACAACTAAAACAAATAAGAAATATGGTAGACTTCTCCATATAAAAACTGAACTCAACTAAAGTCCTTATAAATCAAGGCTTACAGGCATACATTTTTTTTGTATGCCTGTTGAAAAACAAAAAACACCTATAAACCCTTATAGAAAGCCACTTTCATAAGGGTTACTTTTATGCCTATTTGTGTGCCTATTGAAACACTAAAAGGGGTAAAATGAGGCAAAAAAGGGGTGTTTATTTATTTGTTATCAAACTTTCCTAAATAAAAACGGCTATTTTACTAGCGTGGAATACACGAAATAAAAGGGGGTGGGAAAATTATGTTTTTTGTTGAGGAACTTGCAAAAAGAGGTGCAAGCGAGGAGCGACAGTTGTACGGTGAAGTGGGACTAGACCACGGCCCCGCATTTATGCACGGTTGTATTATAAACATAGCATAAAACGGGGAGAAAAAAGCAAATGGTGCAATTAAATGACACAATACTCGCCGCTTGCACACATCTGAATAATTATTTTGTTCAGAGTACAGAAAAGGGCGATTTTAGTCTAAAAAACGGGAAAATTAAATTGAAAGCCAATTATCCGGTGGGTAGTTGGCTTTTGCTTTCTCCAAATATCGGCATTTTTCGGATAGTTGCAAAGTCGGGGAATACTTATACACTGCAACGTGCAGAAGATATAACCCATCATTGGGCGGGTTACGTTTATCATCTTGGTTTGCCGTTTGGGTTTATTCGTTTATGTGAACGGATAACAGAATGGCGGAACAGTGAAGCGGGGCAGCCCACAAACAAAACAAGTGAAAGTATTGCCAACATTTACAGCTGGGAAGCGGCGACAGCTGACGGTGTTCCCTTCACGTGGCAGGATGTATTTAAAAAAGACCTAAACACCTTCCCCCGCCAATTAGTAAGCGGGGTGATAGTGTGAAGCAGTATTTTGAAACTTTTTACATACAGGATATAACTGACGGCGTACCGATGGATGTTGAAAAAATACGGGGGTTGTTTGTGCAAAACAAGCCCCGCCATATACGAGAAGCAGAAAGCCGTGAAGTGGAAACACAAGGGCGGTTTGCTACAGATACAACTGCACCGCTTGACCGTTTTAGCAGGATAAGGCGTGACAGGGATAATACGCTGTACGAGTTAATCGGTGATGAGGTACAGTCGCCGACTTCCGCTGTGGTGCAAATAAAAGTATACAGTGCAAGAGCCATAGAAGGGTTAGAAATAGGTGAACAATGAGAACGGTTTTGCATGATTTTTGGAGCAGTTTCACCGACCTTGAAGGTAAGCCGATAACGGCTTATCAAACGGGGGCTGCTTTTGTTATGGACACAAAAGGCAACCCAAAACCCGCACCATTCCCATATATAACGTATGATGTTATAGTGCCAAATTTCAGCCAAAATGCGGCATACACCGCAGATGTTTGGGACAAAAACTATACCGTGGGCAATTTCAAGTTGGTTGACCACGTGCTTGACCAAATAGGCGAGAAAATACCCGAAGATGGGCTATTGATTGATGGTGTGTGGTTAAAAAGAAACCCCGCAACATTTATCATCCACATGAACGACCCTAGCCAACCGCTTATAGTTAGGGGTGTTATTAATCTAGTGCTACAAAACTTTAGGAGGTGAAATTTATGAATGCAGTTTTTAGACCGACCCCGCTCAACCCGCAATCTGCCCAAAACCTTATATTGGGTGTGGGTGCAATATATTTTGACGTGGACATATCGGAAATAAACGGCGAGATACACGCAGAGGATATGGCCAAAATACTGATGGGCTGGGAACAGGAAGGTAAAGGGCTAGGAGCTACAATAGGCGATGGCACTTTTGTTTTTGACCCGCAAATTGAGGACATAGAAACAAACGACCGCCTAACCCGTGTTATAGGACTCATGCAGTCACAGGGTATAAATGCGAGTTTAACAACTAGCTTGCAAGAAATAACAATAAAAAATTTGACCCGTATAGTACCAACCGCAATTATAGACGAAACGGACGGAAGTTTGCGAGCTA
>WRKF01000109.1 GCA_009778165.1 Defluviitaleaceae bacterium | reverse complement strand
AGGTTAGAGTTTTATTCTGTTATAGGAGGATAAAAATATGCGTAAGAAAATTTGCAGTTTGTTGTTAGCTTTTGTAATGGTTCTAATGCCCTCTTTTGTGGCGTTTGCAACCGAAGGTGTTGTTGAAACCGAAGGGTACTATGAGAACGTAACTGTTGCCACTGGCGGGCATATTGCAATTGCCCCGACTTCGGGGAATATTTCTTTCTGCCCCGGTGGCGGTGGAGGGACACCACCACCATCATGCCCTAATGGATGTCTTGGTGCGTCGTGCTCTGGTGGAACGGGAGCGATAGGTGGAATAATATGTTCTTGGACCGGTAATCCCCATTGTAATTGCTAATCCACTGTAACTGTAGTTAGGCATTAGTGTATAGGGAGTTTAATATCTCCCTATACCTTCTGCTTAACTTTCAACAATATTTATGAAGGAGAAATTCATGAAATTCAAATCCAAGCTAATCATAGCTTTATCTTTGCTTAGTGTTCTTGCCGTGGTGGTCGTAGTGGCATCAATACAACCCTATGTTGACACTGTTGCAGATAGGGTTGATTATGTGTTGCCTATAGTAGCTACCATGGATAACATGGAAATGGAAAGGCTTCTTGATGCTTTAGAAACACCGAGTGTAAGACCTACAGAACAATATTTGCAAGTATTGGACCGCATAGAAACTGCTTTGCAAGAAAGTTTTCCTTTTTGGGGAGCAGCCGACAGGGTGCTTGGGTTAGATATATCCGAAAATATAGAACGTATTCGCTATCTTATCGAAAATCCTGAAGGAACTATAGATGACCTCGTTTTTGAACATCTTTTAAACAATTACATAGCACTTCCTTTGCAGCCTATGACTAGTTTTCAGGTAATTGGGGCACTTGGATTTGCTGAAATGGTTTCCGGTATAAATTTTGATTATTATGATCAACCAAGACCCTATTTTGACACTTTGGTAGAGGGCGAGGTAGCATATATCGACTTTAGCATAGTCGCACGACATGATATAGAGCAAGAAACATATCTTATACACAACTTTCTTTCAACAATAGATGGGTACAGCCATTTAATACTGGATTTTCGGCAGTTTCTTGGAGATACGGTGGATTACAGTTTTGTTAATGGCATAATACGGCCACATATACACACAACTTTTGAAGACACTCACTTTGCTTTCCATACCGGCAACACAGAAAGCCTTCATGTTGCGGTTGAACGTCTCCATCCTGCTGATAGTGACTTTTTAATTCGTGCCTATGTCTTCGACGAAATGTACCCCCGAACAGATCCGCCTCGCCGCACACTTACACCTGCGGCAGATATAATAGAAGAGTACAACCTGGTTTATATGAACCCTTATGACCTGGCTTACTTTTCCTATGGGCATGTTTTAACTACGTACATACCCCCCGACCTCCATTTCCGCTCTCCGTTTGCCGGGCAAATTTGGGTGCTTACCGATTCTACAAATTTGGGTGCAAACCCTATACTTGCCAAAGACACAGGCGTTGGTATAATAGTAAGTGAAGAACCCACACAACACTACCCTAGATATATTGATGCTATGTTGTTTTTCCCTGACCAGTACATAATGATATATTTTAACACTCTTTATGTAACAGACAGATACGGTGTGGCACTATTTGAAAATGAAATAACACCGCATTTCCAAAACAGGTCAGGGCTTGACGCATTGGAAACTACGCTAGAGCTTATTGCCGAAGGGCTGTACACGCAATAGTCTTAGCTAGCTTTAATAACTTTAAGTTAGTTAGATAAAAATTTAAGGCGTGTTTCCCGCTAATAAAACGGGGAACACGCCTTAGAGTTTGTTCAAAATTCTTAAAATTCTGTGTCATATTGCCAAGGTTGGCCGCCGCACACACAACCCCCATCCACTCGATATTCGCAGCCCGTTATATACGCTGCCGCATCTGATGCCAAAAACAAGCAAACCCCCACCACATCTTGCGGTAGCCCGGGGCGGTTAAGGGCAATTCGGTCTAGTAGATATTTGCTACGTGTTGGGTGTTCCCAGGTTGGGGCTGTTAGCTCTGTTTTAATGTGTCCAGGGCTTACACAGTTAGCACGAATGTTGTATTTTGCCCATTCTACTGCCATGGAGCGAGTAAGTGCAAGAACGCCTGTTTTTGTAGCTGCGTATACAGACACCCCACCCAAAACAGGGCCGGTGTTATGGGAACCTATGTTTATGATAACACCACTGTTTTGCGCTTTCATTTTATGGGCTACAGTTTGGGACAGGAAAAATACCCCTTTCAAGTTTATGTTCATGATTCTATCATATGTTTCCTCTGCCACGTCTGCAAGGCCCTCTCTTTTGTTGATACCGGCACAGTTAACTAAAATATCGATACTCCCATATTTTGTTGCAATTTCGTCTACTGTTTTTGGGAAAGCGGCAACGTCTGTTACATCCAGTTTAAAGGCGGCAGTGGTTGAACCCAGTTCATTGCAAATAGGGTCTAAAGCGTCGGTGTTTATGTCGCAAAGGGCAACATTTGCCCCCGCCTTTGCAATACCTACAGCAACAGCACTACCTATACCGCCTGCCGCACCGGTAACTAAAGCGGTTTTGCCCGCCAAGGAAAACATTGAAGCTAAATATTCATTTACCAAAATTTTACCTCATACATAGATATAGAGTGGAAAGTTTTACGTTTTATATTTTGGTACCCGTAAGTTTTTCATAGTATTTTGCGATAGCACTGTGATCGCTTTGCCCCATGCCGTCTGCTCGCAGGGTTTGGAATATCTCCATTATTTGGGCGGTGAAGGGCAGGGCGATACCCACATCGTGTCCTGTATCCAGGGCGTTGTGCAAATCTTTGATGTGCAAGTCGATTTTAAAGCCGGGGTTAATATTACCCTCTATCATCATAGGAACCTTGGCGTTCATAACTGTAGACCCTGCCAACCCCCCCTTGATTGCATCTAATACCTTGTTGGGATCAACCCCCGCCTTTGTGCTAAAAGTAAAGGCTTCAGAAACGGCGGCAATATTGATTGCCACAATAATTTGGTTAGCAAGTTTAGTTGTGTTTCCTGCACCAATATCACCGCACAAAACTGCACTTGCCCCCATGTTTAATAAAACATCTCGAACTTGGTCAAATACCGCCTTTTCGCCACCAACCATAATAGACAAGCTGCCATCTATAGCTTTTGGCTCACCGCCGGAAACAGGGGCATCCAGCATTTTAACGCCCTTTTTGGCACATTCTTTGCTAACCTCTTGGGCAACACCCGGTGCAATGGAACTCATATCTACCAAAATGGTGCCGCTTTTTGCTCCTTCTAGCACCCCGTCTTTTCCGCATACTACTTCTCTAACTTGAGGACCGTTGGGCAGCATTGTTATGATTAAATCACACTCCCCGGCTACCGCTTTAGAGGAAACAGAGGCGCTCGCCCCTGCCGTTACCACATAGTCTATATTTTCTTTTAATACGTCGTACGCTACTACTTGATGGCCTGCTTTCAAAAGGTTTTTTACCATGGGCTTACCCATAATACCTAATCCTATAAATCCTATTTTCATGTTATGACTCCTTTTTTAGTTTTTGTTGTATTTACACACAGATAATTGCTATGATTATAATAATTTCCCGATAGCATCTGCGGTGATACCGTAATGTTCCAGTAGCTCTGTGTAGTTTTTGGCACTACAACCAAACTCGTCTTTCAAACCCAGAAATTTTATGGGCAAAGATGTTTGATGGAGAGCCTCTGCTATAGCGCCCCCCAGCCCACCAACAATGCTGTGTTCCTCTGCTGTAACAACATACTTGCAAGAACCTACTAATTCTACTATTTTGGCACTGTCTAAAGGCTTTATTGTGCTAACATTCACTACTTTAACAGATTTAGAGCTTTTTTGTGCCGCTTCCATAGCCATTCCCACCGTTACTCCTGTAGCAAATATAACAACATCGCTCCCTTCTTTGAGAACAGTAGGTTGCCCCACAACAAAGGGTTGATCTGCCGGAGTAACATTTGGGTAAGGATTGCGGTTTATACGCAAGTACACAGGCCCCGGATAATCGGCAATCGCTTTTGTTGCCTGTACCGTTTCGTTTGTATCTGCCGGAACAACTACTGTCATATTAGGGATTGCCCGCATTATTGCTATATCTTCAATACTTTGGTGGGTAGATCCGTCCCCAAAGTCTGACAAACCGGCAGACGACCCAACGATTTTAACATTAAGTTTGCCAATAGAGATTGTTTGGCGGATTTGATCAAAGGCTCTGCCTGTAACAAAAACGGCAAAAGAATTGGCGAAGGGGATTTTTCCTGCACATGCAAGCCCTGCCGAAACAGACAGCATATTTGCTTCCGCAATGCCCATCTCAAAATGCCGCTGTGGGTAAGCGTTTTCAAAAAACCTGCCCATAGTTGAACCACCCAAATCTGCATCTAGCACTACTATATTTTTATTGTGCTTTCCAAGCTCAACAAGGGTATGACCGTATGCCTCTCTTTGATTGTCGTATACCATATTCATTTTCCTCCGTATGTATGAATTGTAAAGATTATAAAGTAAGTTCGGCAAGAGCCTGCTTGTAGTCTTGCTCGGAAAGGGGTGCATTGTGAAAACCTACAGGATGATTTTCACCAACAGAAACACCTTTGCCTTTTATAGTAGTTGCGATTATGACTTTTGGCTTGTCTTTTACAGTTTCCGCTTCGTCTAGGGCAGTTAAAATCTCCTCCATGTTATGGCCGTCTATTTCGATTACATGCCATCCAAAGGCTTCCCATTTTTTGGCTATATTACCTATGTTGAAACGATCTGTAATGGCACCTTGGGCTTGCATACCGTTTTTGTCTACCAATGCAACTAAATTGTCTGTTTTAAAGGCGGCAGCAGCCATTGCCGCTTCCCATATTTGCCCTTCGGCAAGCTCCCCATCGCCGCAAAGCACATACACACGAGATTTTAGCCCATCTAACGCAACCCCAAGGGCAATCCCCAACCCAATAGAAAGCCCCTGACCCAGCGAGCCGGTTCCTGCTTCTATCCCCGGCGTTTTCAGCACATCCGGGTGTCCTTGCAACATTGAACCCAGAGCCTTTGTGTTATTAAGCTCCTCTTTAGGAAAATATCCGGCTTCTGCCAGAGCGGAATATTGTAATATAGCTACATGACCTTTGCTTAGCAAAAACCGATCTCTGTCCGGCATTTTTGGGTTTTTGGGATCGTGTTTCATTTTGTGAAAATACAATGCACTAACAAGATCGGCAGAGGAAAACGAGCCGCCAAGATGCCCTGCATTGCCTACGCCCATGCTTAAAACAACGTTTTTTCTTAGTTGTTGTGACTTTTCTTTTAATGATTGCAGCAAATCTTTTGAGTACGCCATAAAAATTTCTCCTTTTTTAAAATGGTTAGTCAAACAGAGCTTGAGCAAAATCCTCTGCATTAAAGGGTAGTAGGTCGTCTATACCTTCCCCTACACCTACAAAATATATGGGGATTTTTAGGTGGTGTGTTATCGCAACCACTATTCCCCCTTTTGCAGTGGAATCAAGTTTTGTTAGTATTATACCTGTTACATCTGTTACTTGACTAAAGGCTTTTGCTTGTTGCAATGCGTTTTGCCCTGTGTTAGCATCAAGCACCAAAAGTGCCTCCACATTTGCTTGTGGGTACTCTCTGCCGATTACTCTGTTTATCTTTTTTAGCTCTTCCATCAAATTTTTTTTGTTGTGAAGACGACCGGCTGTATCAATTATCAACACATCGGATTTTCTAGCTTTTGCGGCGTTTAGCGCATCGTACACAACAGCGCTGGGATCTGCGTTTGCTTGGTGTTTTATAATATCTACACTAGTGCGCCCCGCCCAAACTTCCAGTTGGTCTATAGCGGCTGCACGAAAAGTATCTGCCGCAGCTAATATTACTTTTTTCCCCTGGTCTTTAAAATGCTTTGCAAGTTTGCCTATTGTTGTAGTCTTTCCCACGCCATTTACCCCCACCACCAAAATTATTGTGGGATGGGATGGGGAAAATTCTTTGTGATCTTCAATCAAAATAGTTGCTATTTCTTCTTTTATGATGGCTCTAACGTCTGCCGCTTCTGTCAAACGGTCTTTTTTTACCCGATCTCGCAAGTTGTCTATAATAAAAGCAGATGTTTCTACGCCAATATCAGCCATTATCAAGGTATCTTCCAACTCTTCAAAAAGCTCTTCATCTATTTTTACAAATGTTTGCAGTACCTGCTCTACCCCCTGCATCAAAGTGTCTTTTGTTTTTGTTAGACCTTGGGCTATTTTTTCAAAAAAACTCATATTTTACCTCGAGAATTTGACGAAAGCGAAATTATGGCTAAATTGCTTCTGTAGCATCTTTTAGCCAAGCAGCTTCCACTTTGCTCAAATGCGGTGCTAGCTTTTTATATACTTTTTGATGATAGTCGTTTATCCAGGCAATCTCTTGTTGTGTTAGCATATTTCGCACTATCGCCTTTCTTTCAAAAGGTACAAAAACTATGTTTTCAAATTTTAAAAATTTGCCGTGAACATTTGTTAAAGATTCGGTTATAAAAAGGGATGTTTCCAGTCTAATGCCATACTGGCCCTCTATATAAACTCCCGGCTCATTCGATATTAACATGTCTTCTTCCAGGACTACATTTACCAACTTTTCGGATACGCTTTGTGGCCCTTCATGTACATTAAGCAAATGGCCAATGCCGTGTCCGGTACCGTGTCCGTAATGCAACCCCTCTTTCCACATTTGAGAACGAGCAATTGAATCTATATGAACACCCATTGCCCCATGTCGAAATTGTAGAGTTTCCAAAGCTATGTTTGCCTTTAGAACTGCCGTGTAATTGCGTCGCATTTCTTCTGTTAGCGGTCCTAGAGCAATGGTGCGGGTTATATCCGTTGTGCCTTCTATGTAGTTTGCTCCTGCATCTACCAGCACAAAGCCTTTTGGTTGCAGATGTGCGGCAGTTTTTTGCGATACTTTGTAATGAACGATTGCTCCATTAGCCCCATAACCGCAAATAGGTTCAAAACTGGGGTTCATATAGTTTTCGTCTTGTCCTCGCAACTCCTCCAATTTTTTGGTAACATCGTACTCCGTAACATTGCCTATACTCACGGCAGACTTTAGCCACATTATTAACCGCACAAAACTAACACCATCTCTTTCGTTAGCCAATCTCATATTTTCTTTTTCTTTGCTGTTTTTACGAGCTTTTAATGTGGCAGTAATATCATGAGCAAGCTCCACAATCTTTCTGCCTTTTAAATGGCTAAAAAGAGAGTAACTGGAACGACCGGGAGATAAAGCAACAGCCCCGGAACTCTCGTCTATATAGTCGTAGACATGATTGTAAGGCGAAATTTTTATTTCCTGTTTTTGTAGCCTATCTGTTGCTTCTTTGTCATCTGATGTGGTATCCATAAACAACATGGTCTCTTCTTCGGAAACGACAGCATATGCCAAAAAGTTAAAAGCCCCAATAGAACCGATACTGCGTATATTAAACAACCAAGCAATATCGTCCAAAGACGAAATAACATACATTGGAGCGTTTTTTTTAGCCATCTGCTCCCTTACTGCCGCTACCTTTGCTTTATGGGTTTCACCACAATAGCGCTCATCATACACAAAAATATTTTCTCGAGAAAATATTGGTCGGTCTTTCCAAATTTCATTAATCAGATTTTTATCATATTTTATTTGACAGGTTTTTTTCTTTCGGGTAGCCAGTTTTTTTACTGCAACGGCACTGAGGCTTTCACCGCAAAAGCCGATATTGTCCTCTTCTTTTGTAACATTTGCTGCATATTGCATAAAATCTATTGTGTCCGGTTCTCCCTCTTTGTGCAGGGTAAAACCACTTGCTAGCTCGTTGTTTGCTTGCAAATAATAACGGCTATCTGTCCACAATCCGGCTTCATTTGCGGTTACCACAATTTTTCCGGCGGAGCCGCTAAAGCCGGATATAAACTGTACTTCGTTGTAGCGAGGGTGACTGTACTCACTTTGGTGGGGATCCATCTTTGTGATGATATATGTGTGTATGTCATGTTGTACCATTAGTTGACGCAGTTGTTCTAATTTAGTCATATTTTGCCCTTTCTTGTTTTTGGAATAAATTTATCTCGAACTTTTCAAAAATCCTTAGATTGAATTTTAGCATTATAAATTATATATGTCAATCTTACTCCAAACTATTGTTAGTTTAGGCTAACAATGTATTTACGCAGAAAAACCGCTTTTTACATAAAGAATCTCCCTATTATTTCATGGGCATGACCTTTATTATTTAAAAATTTTCAAAAATACCCCTTGACAAATATTATACCTCTGTAGTATAGTATTAAAAGGGTTAGTGTTAGGCAGAGCTAACTTTAGTGATTTAAAAGGGGCAACAAAAAGTTAATTTGCTATAAAAGCACTATAAAATCAAATACGCCATAGAGATATGGTATATATTTTTAGTTTATTGTTAGCTTGAACTAACAATTATTTGATGGAGTGATACGATGCTGTTTGCAAAAAAACACTGGAAACGCTTGATTATGATAGGTGCATTTGTTATACTGCTCTTTTTGTCTTTGGAGATTGGAGCTTTGAGTGATGCAAACTTTGCCGCATTTATTGCCGGAGATGAAACTGCACGGCTGGTATTTATACATAGCAGAATACCTCGTACCGTTGCTATTGTGCTTTCTGCTGCCGGGCTTAGTGTTGCAGGGCTTATAATGCAGTCTATCAGCCGCAACAAGTTTATGTCGCCCACTACAGCCGGCACAACAGATGCCGCAGCTTTTGGTCTGCTCGTTGCAGCCATTTTTTTGGGGCATACCTCGGGGATAGTGCAAACATCTTTTGCTTTTGCCTTTGCACTATTAGCAACAATGCTGTTTACTTCAATAATTAGGCGGCTCAAGTTCCGTGAGGTAGTTTATATACCCCTTATTGGCATGATGTATGGCGGTGTTATATCTGCTATTTCTACCGCTGTAGCTTTTCGGTTTGAGCTAATGCAAACAATGGTGGCGTTTGGTATGGGGAGCTTTGCACGGTTGGGCAACTTTACCTTGGTATACATTGTTGTTGTACCCCTTATATTTTCTGTGCTGTATGCCACTAAGTTTAGCATTATTGGTCTTGGGCATGATTTTGCAAAGAATTTGGGTCTTAATTATAACAGGGTTGTATTTTTGGGACTTGTTATTATTGCCCTTATTAGTGCCTCTACCTTTGTTGCTGTTGGTCCACTGCCCTTTATTGGTCTTATTATTCCCAATATGGCCACATCATTTTATGGTGACAACCTAAAAAAGTCTATATATGACCTAATGCTGTTTGGGGCAAACTTTGTTCTTATTTGTGATATATCGAGCCGTTTAGTTATACACCCGTTTGAAATGAATGTGAGTGTTACTATTAGTGTTGTAGGCGGTATTATTTTTATGATTTATTTATTAAGGGGGATGCATGGTACAAAGAAGCCTCGTGCAAAAGCCACTGCCGGATAGCACGCCAAAGAAGTTTTTGACAACAAATCTAAACAGGAGGTTTGTTCTCGTTTTTACAACCCTTACTTTGCTGATTGTTGCCTCTATTGCTATGTATATATATTCTCGCACATTTGCAAACGCCTTTCGGCTTGGTGTACCTATGACTCCAACTGCTTTTAACAGCATTTTGGGTCGCACCATTCCACATTTGGTGGCAATGGTATCGTCTGCCATTTTGCTTGCAGTTGTGAGCTTATCTTTTCAAACGATAACGCAGAGCAGGGTTTTGACCCCTTCTATGATCGGGTTTGATTCTGTATTTGTGGGAACACAAACTGCTTTGGTGTTCTTTTTGGGAGCACAACATGCTTTTTTTGCAGATCCGATTGTGAATTATTTTTTAACATCCGGTATAATGGTTGCAATATCTGTGTTTATGTTTGGAGCGATACTTAGGAGTAGCCGCAACAATATTGTGTTTCTTCTAATGTTTGGCTTGGTTTTGTCCGGTATTGTTAATAGCGGTGCAAGTTATTTGCAGATTATTATGAACGAAAGCGATTTTTTTCAAGTTGCTGCGGCTACTTCTGTAAATATTAATAACATAGCTGTTAATATTGTTTGGGTTGCACTGCCTATCTTGGTTATTGTAGTGTTTGCCATAACGTGGCGGCACAGAAGGTTTAATGTGATGTCGCTGGGACCCGAACAAGCAAAGAGCCTGGGTGTACATTATGAACGAGAGTTAAAACTGAATTTGTTTCTTATAGCGCTTGGCATGAGTGCCGCCACCGCCCTTATCGGGCCGCTAACGTTTTTGGGATTGCTTGCCGTAAATGCCGCAAGGGAGATACTTAAAACACACAAGCATTTGCCGCTGTTTGTTGGATCGGCTATGATGGCTGTGTTGGCGTTGGTTTTAGGGCAGGGGGTGATGGAACTTTTGCAAGGTGCTATCCCTGTTACAGCTATTATTAACCTTGTGGGAGGATCCTACATATTCTATTTAATACTAAAGGAGAACCGCATATGATAGAAGTGAAAAATGTAACCCAGTCTTATGGTCGTTTTGCTGACAGAGATATTCTGAAAGATGTCAGCCTTACTGTTAGAGAAAAAAGCATAACTGCTTTGGTGGGGGCCAATGGTGCGGGTAAGTCCACGCTTTTGGGAGTTATGACCAATCTTGTACCTGCAAGGCAGGGGGTCGTTACTCTTGATGGTGTAGATATAAGGAAAATCAAGACAGCAGAGGTTTCCAAAAAAGTTGCTTTCCTTAAACAAACCCAGCAGCTTAGTGTTAAAATTACTGTAAAGGATTTGGTGGAGTATGGACGTTTTCCCCACTGTGGCGGGCGGTTACGAACCGCCGACAAGCTGAAGGTAGAGGAGGCTTTGTCTTATATGAACCTTGCGGATATAAAGAACAGCTATTTGGATGAAATATCCGGCGGGCAACGACAGCGAGCCTTTATTGCTATGATATTGGCACAAGATACCCCCTATATATTTCTGGACGAGCCTCTAAACAACCTAGACATCCGGTATTCTGTAGAGATGATGAAAGTTGTTTATAGACTTGTTTCGGAGCTTGGCAAAACCGTGGTTGTTGTTTTGCACGATATAAACTTTGCGGCAGCATATGCAAACCACATTGTAGCAATGAAAGATGGGGAAATAGTTAAAGAAGGTTCTCCGGACGAGATAATTACGACAGAGGTGTTGAACCCCGTGTTTGACCACGACTTTCACATAACTTGCTGTGAAGGCAAAAGTGTTTGTTTATACTACGACAAAGCATCAAAAAGATGCGCTATATAACAGTTCCGTTTTGGTAGGACCATAACAGGAACATAATAGGAGGATTATCATGAAAAAAATATTTATCACGTTTGCTCTAATTTTTGCAACTTTTACCTTTGCCGCCTGTGGTGTGGCTGAAATGGGGGCGGCGGTGCAACCGCCTGTGCAAACTGCTACAGAAACACCGGACCCCCCTGCTGTAACTTATGTTACAATTACTGATTTTGACGGCAACATTGTAACGGTAAGGCAGAACCCGACAACAGTTGCCATTTATGACCAAGGTATTTTGGATATGTTGTATGCGGTGGGGTTTGAAAGAACAGGGATAGAACGCCTTATTATCCCGAACCCAACCGGTATGCCGGATGTGCTTGGATGGTTCAGGTACGGAAATGAAAATGTGCAGGTTGTCAATGGCGGCACATTGTTTTACGTGAACTGGGATGTTCTTGATCTGATGGAGCCAGAGCTCGTTATTTTGGGTGCTCGTTCTTTTGGGATGAACGCCGCAGAGGAACGCTTGCCTGCCGATGAGGTTGAGCGGTTTAGGGCAGACACAGAAGAGCGTTACGCAAATACATCTTTTATACGCTTGACAATTAATGCAACACAGTCTGATTTGCTTAACAATATGCGTGACAATGCCTATGCGCTTGCACAGATATTCCCTGCTATAGGTTACGATCTTTTCGTGCATATATATGAAATAGAAGCCGAGATGGCGGCTATAGCGGCGTTTAACCAATCGACCGATCTCACTACTGTGTTTGTTATGATGACGACCCCCACCAGCTTTTCTGTGTTTTTGGAAGGGAGCCGCAAGGGATTCATGTTTTATGAATTTGGCTTCAACTCCCTGGAGATGGATTTGGTTGCTTGGTCTGACCAACACGGGTTTGACGCACAGTCCGAGTTTTTGCTAGAGCAAAACCCGGATGTGATATTTTTGCTAGACCGTACAGAACCCCTAACAGGGCTTGGGGCTGCCACGGAAAATTTCCTAAACGACCCTATTATTCAACAGACAAATGCGTATATAAACGGGCATATATATTCCGGGTTGCCAATGGCAGAGTGGTATACTGTTGTTGGTGGTATTGCCTCTTCCAGGAGGATGATAGAAGACGTTAACCGCTTTGTAGATGCTCACAGATAGCGGGTATAGCAGTTCCCGTATTCAATTGTCCTTATGAATTTTTTTGAACTGCTGAAATCAAGGAAGCGATTCCGCTTAGTAATATTTAAAAAGGACTGCACTAAGCGGAATCGCTATATAAGACAGCTTTTGGTTGGTGAAAAATCTTAACCAACCAAAAGTCGTACATTTGCCAAAAAATCGCAAGAAAGTTCTGAAAAAAGTTTCTCTATAAATGGCGTTTCCTCACGGGTTCAGGGACCCACGGGTGAACCAAAAAGAAAATCACGACAAACGCACGAACATAAAAGCACTATACAAAAAATGAGAAAGATGAGATAATAATCAAAAAAGGGGGTTATCATATGGAAGAATTAATAAAA
>WRKF01000108.1 GCA_009778165.1 Defluviitaleaceae bacterium | reverse complement strand
CTATGCCTGCCGCAAAATCGGCTTGTATCTGCACGTTGTAGTCGGTATATAACCGCCACTCTATAATAGCCCCTGTCATTGCTTCAAAATCGGCACGAACCGCCTCTATAGCCGCAACTTCTGCATCGTTACCGCCCCACACACCAAGAGTTAGCGTTTGCCCTTCAAACGGGCGGTTACCGTCCCCTGTACTACCAGGTGTCGCTGCTTGATCGTTGCCACACGCTGTCAAAACAAAACCGAAAAGTAAAACCGCCAGTAATTTACTAAAGTTCTTCAAATTCTTCATAATTGCACCTCCATTGGGAAGCTATTCACTTAATTTTATTTTAAAAAGGGCTGGAATTAAGTGGAATAGCTATATAACCTTCTTTACTTACGTCTACACCCTTGTGGGTTACGGTTACTTTTATTTTTTCGCCTTTTAACCACAAGTAAAAATTTAACGACCGCCAATGTTTTGGCAGTTTTGGTGCAAGCCTTATGGTGTTTTCTGTTACCCTAAACCCCGCAAAGCCAAAAACAACACATTGCCATATACCGCCTATAGAGCCTGCGTGTATACCTTCGTTGGAGCTTGACATATTTTCGCCCATATCTATATTACAAGCACGTTCAAAAAGCTCATAAGCTAAATCTTCTTGCCCCATATCGCTTGCCAATATGCTGTGGGTGGAAAGGGACAAGGAAGAATCGTGCAAAGTGCGTGGTTCATAATAGTTCCAGTTTGCTTGCTTTGCTTTGGGGCTAAACAAATTTTCCATTAGCAGTATCAAAAGCAGTACGTCTGCCTGTTTGCACACTTGCATGTTGCAAATTTGATGCTGATTGTAGTCTTTATAGATAGTCCCCACCTGGGTTTGGTTCTTGTATTTTGTAAGGTCAATTTGCTTTAAATCCAAAAAAGTTCTGTTTTGTGGGATAATACCTCGCTCATTTGGCATCGGCACATATGTTTTACTCGCTTTATCCTCCCACAATTTACAGTCAAGTGATATTTTGCCTTTGAGTCTTTCAAAAACATCGCTAACATCGCTGCCCTGCAATTTGTTGTAATATTCCACAGCCAAAAGCAAATTCCACTTTGCAAAATGGTTTGTAAAAGCATCGTCGTCTATACCATCTTTGTATTCGTCCGGCCCTATTACGTTGTTTATGTGCAGTAGGCCATCACTGCCCTCTTGCAAGCGGCTTGCCCAAAAGTTGGCACAGTCAAAGACGATTTCGTAACCGTATTCACGCATAAAACTCTCATCTTGACTAGCTTTGTAATACTGCCATATTCCGTACACTACATCGCATGTTATGTGTATCTCCAACTGTCCGGTAAGTATCGGTGTGGGCAACCCCGTTACAATATCTGCACCACCAAACAGTGGCGTAACCTCGCCATCGGTTAACCAGGCAGACTCCCAAGGGTACTGCGCCCCTTTGTACCCGCCATCCGCAGCCTTTTGTCTGGCGCCTGGCAAAGACAGATAACGGTATTGCAACAAAGACAGGGCGGTAGATGGCTGGCTAAAAATATAATACGGTAGCGCAAATATTTCTGTATCCCAAAAAGTGTGCCCTTTGTACCCTTCCCCCGACAGGCCTTTTGCACCAATGTTCATGCGGTTATCGTGAGCCGGTGCCATAATTTGCAGGTGATATTGTGCAAAACGTACAGCCAATATGTCTTTTATGTTGTCTGTTTCTATTTCTATAGGTATGTTTTGCCAAACAAGCTCGTCCCACCGGGTTTTACTATCTTGCAAAATGCCTGCGTAGCCTAAAGTTACCTGCTGTTTTAGATTTTTCAGTGCAAACTCTTGCAATTGTTCTAACGAAAGGTTTTCGGTTTGTTTGTCCCTTGTGGTATGCACTGTGCTTATTTTTTCTATCGTTACGGTTTGGCCCTTTGCCACATACGCATCATATTTGGAAAATATCCTGCGGCGGTTCATAGCTATCTGCTTTTTTGAATTTACAGATAACGTGGTGTCAGTAGAAAAAACAAAGTCTATTTTACTTTCTGTAGTTGTTGCCACAAGCTGCATGTAGCGTTTCTCGTAAAAACGTTTTGCACCTTCAGAAAAATGCTGGCTGCCACTATTGGTAATTTGAGCGTTTATGCCACAAGCAAGGCTGAGTGTGGTATCGCCACTAAGGGGAGTTATGGTTACTTTTTGAGCAATCGTATGTAAGTTTTTCAACGAAACAATACGCAAAAACGAAAGGTTGTACCTTTCACCCTTGTCGGAACACCAAACTATACTACGTTTTAACTCGCCACTTTTTAGACAAAGCTCCTTTGAGTATGACTTTATGTTGCCTTTTTGCAAGCTAAACAGCTTTCCGTTCAAAAATATTTCCATCTCTGTCATGTCAGCACAGTTGGGTAGCTCGGTTACTTCTGTTTCGTCAAATTTGTTGAATGTTCCTGAAACAAATAACCCTCTACACTCTCCTGTATATCTTTCTTCCGCACACGCTCTAAGCCCCATATAGCCGTTGCCCTGCGACATAATAGCTTCTGTTTTTCCCAGGTGCAAATGATCAAACTTGTTTTCTTTTAATACCCATGGGTCTTTATATATCATAGCCATGTGTTCCTCCTACTTTGTATAAAAAATCTTGTTTGAAAAAAACACTAGCGAAACAAAACCCGAAAAAGCCATAAAACAAGCAAGCACAAATGGTAAGCCAAAAACTACGGATACAACGACCACAACGACACAGGCAGGCAGATATATCTTTACGCTCCCCCTAAAGTCGTATGTGTTTGCAGTTAATACGGCCGATATATACGCACAAGCCATAAATGCAACAAATGGCAAAAGTATTAACCACAAAGAAGTTTCTTCCAAAAACAAAGGATACCCCCCTCTCACGAAACAATCACTAAAGTTTTTACGAAATTTTTACATGAAAAAATAATAACATAACCGCAAATTTTTGTCAACTATTATTCACGAAACATTTTTAAAATTTTCTTGAGAATTGTAGCGAAACTTTTCTTCACGAAACTTATTTGAAATTTGTTCAATATGTGTTATACTATATACCTCAACAGCTAATAAAAGAACCTAATTTTTAATGGGTTCCAATAGACGCTTCTCATTGCGAGGCTTTTCATTACGAGGCTTTTCACTACATAGAAGCGTAAATAAGGAGGACAACATGTCACATTTTACACATACAGAGCTTGAGCCGGGCATAATATCCATTGATGATCCCAGGGGAGTAAGAATATTCGTAATCAATGGCGACAAACGTTCTATAATCATTGACACAGGCTATGGCGATGCCAATTTAAAAGCCTATGCAGAGCCGCTAATAACCCATCCGTACGAAGTTATATGCACCCATGGTCATGGTGATCATGTGCTTGGCATGAAGGATTTTGACTTTGCATGGATGGACAACAGGGATATTACATGGGTAAGTGAGCATCTGCGACCAAAATTTAAACCTTTTAACCAAGAGCGTTTTGAGCTTGGCTCTCTTACTTTGCGTATGTGTCCATTTGTTGGGCATACACCCGGTATGACATGCATACTTATAGAGGAACGTAAGGCCATGATACTAAGCGATGCCTGCAATACCCAAACATGGCTTCAGCTTGACAGCTGTGGCACCATAGCCGACTATAAGCAAGAACTGTTGAGGTTTAGAGCAGAATACGGAAGTTTGTTTGATAAAATATATCTATCGCATAGCGAGCCAAAGTCTTTTCCGCTTGTGTTGATGGACGGTGTGCTAGAAGCCGCCGACGCTATTTTGGAGGGCAGAGATGAAAAAGTACCTTTTACATATGCCGGCATGGGTACAGGAGCAGAGTTTTATGCCTATGCAATAGACGATAAAGGCGGCAGGGCAGACAAAAAGCTCGGTAATATCGTGTATAACATAAACAAGATAAGATAAATCGCACCTTTTTTAGGAGGTATTGATTTGATGAAACCAACCGTTAGAACAATGGCAAAGGAGCTTGAGCTTTCCGCCGCTACTGTTTCCAAGGCACTTTCGGGCAAAGCCGAGATTAGTGAACAAACCAGAGAAAAAGTCATTTCTTATGCAAAAGAAGTTGGATATTTCAAAAACACATCTCTGCGCGGGCGACTCGGTGTTTTGGTTGCTAATCCATCTGATATAGAAGATTCCAGTATACTATTTCACATGCTTATGGGTTTTCAAAAATATGCCGAAAAATTGCAAAACGAATCTGTTATAATCAATGTGAACCTGGATGATATGATCAAACAAACCCTTGATGAGCTAATAATTAAGAGCCATTTAGACGGTCTTTTTGTTGCCGGGCTAAAAACCACCGACCCATATTATAAACAGTTGGAAACGACTGTAAACCCACTAGTAGTTATGGATATACTATGTCACAACCCAATGGTAGGCACCGTGGGTACAGACTCTATTGCCGGGGGAAATATGGCTATAGGGCATTTACAAAGCCTGGGACACAGGCGTATAGGTTTTATTAACGGTTACAAAGAGGCATATATTAGCCAAGAGAGATTTGCAGGATATGTGGCAGCACTTGATCATTACAACATGCCTTTTTCCCCGGAGCTGTGCTATAGCGGAGATTTTAGCCGGGAGAGTGGTTGTAAAGCTGCCGAGTATTTTTTGGATAAAAAAATAACGGCTATATACGCCGCAAGTGATATTATGGCTTTAGGAGCTCTTCAGCATTTTGCTTCGGTTGGTCTTAGTCTTCCGCAAGATATGTCTTTGGTAGGTTTTGACGGTCAACCAATATGCCTGGGAAGTACCCCGCCTCTTACCACCATAGCCCAAAACCCAACAGCTTTGGGCGAGGCAGCCTGTACACTGTTGCGTTTACTGCCCGAGGCATCACCCATAAAACACGTTCGTATGGAGCCAACCCTTGTTGTGCGGAGTTCTACCTGCAAAATATAAAAAGCCGGATCACATTTGACAAAGTCAAAGCGTTTGGTATAAAATGGTCAAAAGTCGGAATTTTTGGCTCAAGGCTACGTGCCTGGGTACAAATTTAAAAATTTGATGAGGATAGATTATGACAACAATAACTAACCCCGTGTTGCGGGGATTTAACCCCGATCCATGTATAACTCGCGGCAAAGATGCCTGGTATATTGCTGTATCTACATTTGAATGGTATCCTGGTGTGTTAATTTACGAGTCCGCAGATTTTGTAAACTGGCATGCTGTGTCCGCCCCTCTTAACAGATTATCCCAACTCAATATAATGGGAAACCAACCAAGCGGCGGCATATGGGCGCCTGCCCTAACATACCATCAAGGCACATATTACTTGCTGTATACAGACATGAAAACGTGGAAAACAGAAAGAACAGGCGGTTTTATGCCCCTGCGAGATATGCATAATTACATGGTTACGGCTACAGATATTAATGGACCCTGGAGCGAGCCTATTTTCCTGCTGAGTGGCGGGTATGACCCTTCATTTTTCTGTGACGACGATGGCAAAAAGTATGTTTTGTATTCACGACGGGACTTTAGAGCCATAAAAAAAGACCTTTTTGAAGGCGTGGTACTGCGGGAATATGACGAAAAGACAAAGCAATTAACAGGGCCTGAACATGTAATCTATGAAGGAGCAGACATAGAAGTTAAAAACTTTTATGTTAAAACCCAAATTTACGAAGGAGCCCATATACTCAAAAAAGATGGGTGGTATTATCTGATTGTGGCAGAAGGGGGCGTAACTGTTAGCCATTGCTGTGTTATTGCCCGTTCCAAAAGCATTTTGGGGCCGTATGAGCTTCACCCCGTAACTCCAATGATGTCATCTGAAAACTCTACAAAGGAAATGCAAAAAACAGGACACGGAAACATAGTGCAAGGCCCCGGTGGCGACTGGTTCATGACATATCTATGCACCCGCCCTGTAGAAAACTTTACCCTTAGCCCACTGGGGCGCGAATCATCCATAACACCAATAGAATGGCGTAAAGACGGGTGGCCTTATATACCCGGCGAGGGAATTATCCCCCCTAAAGAGTTTACTGTACAATCTAAGGGGCAGCAGATGATGAAACGTGATATTGAGCTAGATTTCACAAAGTTGGATAAATTGCCTGTAGAGCTACAATCTTTGCGCCGACCCATCAGCGATGATTGGTGCTGTATAAATGGCGAGCTTGTTTTAAAGGGACAGGAAACGGCATATTCTCGTTTTCGCCAAAGTTTGCTCGGCTTGCGTATTCGACATTTTGAACACACATTTACCACTTGTGTAAATATCGAGCCAAGCTCATACCACACCGGAGCTGGATTAATGATGCGCTACGACGAGGAAACTTGGTATCTCCTTATGGTGACAGCGTTAGATGACGGCGCCCGAACTCTTTGCTTTATGGAAGCTGTGCAGGGCCGTTTCAAATACCACTATGATGTAGCGTCTATACCCGATTCCGGTTATGTTCATTTGAAATGCAAAACAGCCGATGGCAAAATGCAATTTTACTACAGTAACGATGGTGCCAATTGGGAAACAACGGAAATAGAACGCGACTTTTATACACTAAGCGATGAAAAAGCACACCCCACAGGCTTTACAGGCAGTTTTGGATGCATATATGCGTTTGATTTACTTGGTTCCGATACTCCTTCATCATTTAGGTATTTCAACTACACAGAACAATGATATAATATAGCAAACTTCTTTTCAATCCGTGGATGCTATCGGTCAGAATACCCCTTACACCCTCTGGCGACGGGCTTCCCCCTGCATCCACGGTTTTAATGCGTCTGCGTCTGCTATAGCTAAACAATCAAAATAACGGCAGTTAAGAGAAAAATAAAGCATAGTGCAACAAAGTCTGCCTTAGTATACATCAGTTCATTCATTTTCGTCCTATTCACATCACCTCTGTAACAGCGGGCATCCATTGCCATTGCCAGCTCGTCTGCTCGCCTAAACGCAGAAACAAAGAGAGGAACAAGGACGGGTATTAAGTTTTTTACTCGTTTAGATATGCTGCCGGTGTCGAAGCCTGCTCCTCGTGCCATTTGTGCTTTCGTTATTTTATCCATCTCCTCTAGCAAAGTGGGGATAAAACGCAATGCTATTGTCATCATCATTGCTATTTCATGAACCGGTGCATTTATTTTTTTGAACGGTCCCAACAGGCTTTCAATAGCCCCGGTAAGGCTGATAGGGGAAGTGGTAAGTGTCAAAACAGAGGAGCTGATAAGTAACATAATAAGCCGCACACTCATCTGTATTGCCCATTGAAGAGCCTCTAGTGTTATAGTGATACGCCAAAACTGCACAAGAACAGTTTCTCCCGGAGC
Organism: Defluviitaleaceae bacterium; assembly: GCA_009778165.1. Classification (GTDB taxonomy): domain Bacteria; phylum Bacillota; class Clostridia; order Lachnospirales; family UBA5962; genus WRKF01. Next base: position 5,509 of record WRKF01000108.1, on the reverse strand, counting down.
AAACAGCGTGTTAAGTATCATTGTGAAAGCAATGATGTACATTAAGGCTCTCACGCCACGCATTACAAACATTATGGGAACGTTGGCTATTTTTATTGAGCCAAACAAAAATGCGGCAATAATGGCATATTCTACAACAGTGGAAGCAATAAACAATACCACAATAAAATTTATTGTTGCAATAAGTTTAACCCTGGGATCCAACGAATGTATCGGGGAATGTACGGGGTAGTATTGCCCTAGAGTTATTTTGAAGTTCATTCCAATCTCCTTAAAATTTCCTCGATGGCTTCAGGCACTGTAAAAATATCGCTACGAATCGACATCCCTGCTTCCTCTAAGCCTTTAATTAAATAACTTATTTGCGGTGCTGCAAGCCCTATCTCTTCCAACTCTTTTGCATATGAAAAAACCTGTTTTGGGGTGCCCGTATATTTCACCTTGCCATCTTGCAACACAATAATTTTTTCCGCTAATCTCGCAACATCTTCCATGCTGTGGGACACGAGTATTATTGTGTTGTTTGTTTTTTTGTGCAAAATATCTATTTGTTGCAGAATTTCATCTCTGCCTTTTGGATCAAGCCCTGCCGTTGGCTCATCCAATATCAGTACCTCCGGTTCCATTGCAAGTATGCCGGCGATGGCAGCTCGCCGCTTTTGCCCGCCACTCAAGTTAAAAGGGGATTTTTCATGCAAATCAGGAGAGAGAGCAACAAGCTCCAAGGCTTTTTCGACCTTTTTTTTGAGTTCTTCCCCGGAAAACCCCATATTAATTGGACCAAAAGCCACATCTTTGTATACAGTCGTTTCAAACAGCTGGTGTTCAGGGTATTGAAACACCAACCCTACCCTTTGGCGGACACTCTTCAGATTCTCTTTATCCTCGTTTATATCTTTGTTGTTAAGGAAGATTTTGCCGCTGCTAGGCTTTAGCAAGCTGTTCAAGTGTTGTATTAGTGTAGATTTTCCCGAGCCGGTATGACCTATTATGCCAACAAAGCTACCTCGCTCTATATCTATATTAATATCCTCCAACGCTAATTTTTCAAATGCTGTACCCTCGCTGTATACATGGGTCAAGTTTTGTATTGATATATGAGCAGTTTTTTTGTCCACAAAAGATGCCGACTCCGAGTCAGCAAGGCTGAACATTTTCTCTTGATTCGGCTTCTCTTGATTCCACTTCTGTTTTTGCAGATATAAAAGCATATCTTCTATCGTTAATATATCTTTAGGGGCATTTATGTCGTGATGTATCAACCCATGAGCCAATTCTGTAATTTGAGGAACATCCAACCCAAGACTTTTTATTTTATCTACCTGAGAAAAAATGTTTTTTGGGGTATCGTCCATAACGATTTGCCCATCATTCATCACTATAACACGTTGGGCCCTTATTGCCTCTTCCATAAAATGTGTTATAAGAATAACGGTTATACCTTCGCTAACAAGGGTGTTTATAGCGGAAATAACCCCTGCCCTGCCTATCGGATCAAGCATTGCTGTTGGCTCGTCAAAAACGATACACTGAGGACGCATAGCAATAATGCCGGCAATGGCAATCCGCTGTTTTTGCCCACCAGAAAGAAAGCCGGGTGTGTCCCTGCCGTGTCCTTCCATATTTACAGTTGCCAGTGCGGCATTTACCTTTTCTCTTATTTGGGCAGATGGTATACCGAGGTTTTCCAATCCAAAAGCTATGTCCTCTTCCACAGTTGTTGCTATTATTTGGTTGTCCGGGTTTTGAAAGACCATGCCACAACTTTGCCTAACCTTCCATGTGTGCTCTCCGTTGCTGGTGTCCAAGCCATCGACCCAAACAGTGCCGCTGCTAGGCAACAGCAAAGCGTTAAAATGTTTTGCAAGCGTAGACTTACCGGAGCCATTTTGCCCTAAAATAGCTACAAAACTACCCTGTTCTATCTCCATATCAATCTTATCGAGAGCAGTCATTTGCTGCCCCTCGCCAATATCGTAATTAAAAATTAAATTTTGAGTTTTTATAATATTCATAATAGGTATTTTATCATGTAATCATAATAATTGCAAAAGGCTTTATTTTTGTTTTGAATTGTGTTATATTATAGCAGTTCCGTATTTCGTTGTCCTTATACTTTTTTTGAAACTGCTGAATTAAGGAAGCAATTCCGCTTAGCAATATTTTGAAAAGGACTGTACTAAGCGGAATTGCCATATATAAGAATTTCAGAAGGTTTTTATAATGAGGTTTTTACAATGAAATTATTTGGTAAACATTTGCAGCACAAGCACATAATTATTACATTTATTTTTTTAAATATTGTGCTTTTGTACATTTCCGGTGTCTTTGTGTTTATGGATATTTTTAGGAATATATCTCATGTTCAGGCACAAACACAGTTAGCATCTGATGCTTCGGCTCTTGCCCTAAGCAATTACGCAAACATAGGGGAAAATCGCACACAGCTAGAACAACTGCAACAGATGCGTCGTGTTGTGCATTATCACCAATTACCTCACACTCTTATAAATATTAGCAACATAATGCACATGAATAGTATTACCAAAGACTATTACCGTATAATGAGATTAGGGTACATACAAGAAAATATTTTTTCTACAAATCTTGTTATTGGCGGCACAGGCTCACACGAAGATATTATGAGATATATTCACGATCTTAACCAAAAACAAGACTTGATTTTTATAGAAAGTGTTAATATAACACAAGATGCAAATGGAAGATACAGCCATATGAATATTAGTGTATCTATTCCGGCTACACAGTAACATAGCACACATACAGAGGAGAGAGCAACATAGATTTACTACAGGTCCGTGAAGAATTAAATAAAGGTAAAACTATTTTTGACATCCCTTTCAGAGTAGTTTATTATGCTCGAGTGTCCGGTGATACATCGGAGCAAATAAACTCTCTAAAAAACCAAGTTAGATTTTACGAAAGCTATATAAAAAGCCAAAAAAACTGGGAACATCTCGGAGGCTATGTAGATGAGGGAGTTTCCGGAGCAAACGTTGTAAAACGCAACAGTTTTAAAAAAATGATAAATGAAGCAAAAAAGGGCTCCTTTGATTTAATTATCACAAAGGAGATTTCACGCTTTTCTCGCTGTACGTTGGATAGTATTCACTACACAAGAAAACTTTTAGAGTGTGGGGTTGGTGTCTACTTCCAAAATGATAATATCATTACTATTTACGGTGATGCTCAATTGCGCCTTACTATCATGTCATCTATTGCCCAAGATGAGGTTAGGCGGCTTAGCGAACGTGTAAAATTTGGCATAATCCGTGCCTACGAAAGTGGCAAGGTACTGGGAAATTCAAATATTTATGGATACGATAAAATAAACGGAGAGCTGGCGATTAATCACCAGCAATCCCGTTTTATTTGCGACCTTTTTGAAATTTATAGCAAAGGCAAATACGGCTACAGGAAAACAGCTAAAATCTTGACAGAAATGGGGTATCGCAACCAAAGAGGAAACCCCTTAAACCCTGGTAGTTTAAAGCATATTTTATCTAACCCAAAATATAAAGGCTATTATAGAGGGCGGATTACGGAGAGTTCCGATTATTTGCAAAAAAGCCGCCACGACCTGATGCCGGAGCAACAACTGCTCTACAAAGATGGTAAAGTACCAGCAATAGTAACGGAGGAAATATGGAACAAATGCAATGAAGTAATGAAAAACCGCAGCAGTAAGCACGGTCGTAAAGAAACAAAAAAGACAGAACTGCCCATCCAAATGATAGAACAAATCGCAAAGCATATGCTAGCCGGAAAAGAAGATTACAAGCCGTATTTAAAGGAATTAATGCATATTTACAAAAAAGCCGGTGGGGGCGATGAATATATGATGGGAGATATTTGAAAAAAATATTGCTATTCCACCTGATTTAAATAGGAGATGTAATATACAATGGGGATTTTAGTTATTAGTTTTGATGCAGTTGGCGATAAAGTTTTTGAGAAAATGGCAGGTAGCGGCGATTATCCAAATATAACATCTTTTTATAACGAAGCCACGTATTGTGGAGGCATTAAGAGCATTTTTGTTTCTAACACATACCCTATTCACACAACGATTAGTACGGGAAAGTTACCAAAAGACCACGGTGTTATAGCCAACACCCTGCCCCTCACCAAAAGTGGCGATCGACCTTGGGTTCAATTTGCAAGCATGATAAAAGCAAAAACCCTGTGGGATGCGGCAAAAGAGAAGGGGCTAAAGACAGCTTCACTTTTATGGCCCGTTACGTGCAAAGCGAAAATAGACTACAACATGCCGGAGGTGCATTTGCTTAAAGGGCAAAACAGAATAATACGCCATCTTATGTATGGCAGTAAATTTTTTCAGATAAAGGCAATGCTAAAACACCGCCATTTACTAAAAAACATGAAAGATATAGAAAAAAGCCAGCCTCAGCTAGACAATTTTACAACGGCTATCGGGGTAGATCTTTTAAAAGAAAAGAAGCCGGATTTGGCTCTTGTTCACCTTATTGCTTATGATCATATTTGCCATCACACAGGGCTTGACAGTAGCGAAATTAAAGAAGCAAAAAAGGCTTTAGATGACAATTTAGGACGGCTTCTTGGTGCTTGGCACGGTACTGTTCTTGTGTTTTCCGATCACAGCCAGCTACCTGTCCACGAAAACATAAACCTTTGCGACCTATACAAAGAGGATTTTTTGCAACTTGGGGGCTGTGCTTTTTTCCAAAAACCCCTTGCGGAAATATCTGAACAACATTGGTTTGGCCGTTATCTTACAAAAGAAGAGATGAGTAGTAGTGGTCACGATAGTCGTTATGACTTTGGTATTGCAGCAAAGCCGGGCTTTAACTTTAGTGACGGCGAAAATATTTTTAAAGGCGACCACGGTTATCCTGTTGATTATGAAAACTATAACACGTTTTACGCAATAAATAAAGAAATCGACTATGCCCACAAGCTAAAAGGCAGTGTGCGAGATGTAACAGCAATAATAGCAAAGGAGTTGGGGTTGGATATGGACATTATAGCCGAGTATGGTTTGTGATTTAGGAAAATAGCCACTCCCTTGAAAGGACATAATAATGAAAAAATCAAAATATTCAAAAGAAGAGTTTAGCTGGATAATGTACGACTGGGCGGACTCTGTTTATTCCACAATAATGCTTGCTACGGTTTTCCCAACTTTTTTTGTAGAAATGGCGGGGGGGAGCGGAAGCCCTGGTAGCATGTGGTGGGGGATAGGAAACGCCGCAGCCAACCTTTCTGTTGGCATTATCGCCCCATTCATCGGAGCCTTAATACAATTCAAAGGCTTCAAAAAACGTATGCTTGCAACTTTTATTAGTCTTGGCGTTATTTTCACATTTGCCACCGCCTTTGTTTACACTTGGCAAATGTTGTTGCTGGGTTATATTCTTTCTCGTATGATGCACGCTTCGGCTTTTAAAGTATACGATGCTTTTTTGCCGGATGTAACAACAAAAAACCGCATGGATAAAATTAGTGC
>WRKF01000107.1 GCA_009778165.1 Defluviitaleaceae bacterium | reverse complement strand
CCCGAAATGGGTAATTGGTTATACAGTGCATGGGTATTGTTTATCATTTGTTCAAGCCGCATATTCATATCATCGGCGTGGATTGGGTCGGGTATTTGTAGTTGTGGGATGTTTGGGTCATATTTGTGTTGCTCGTTTAGTTTGTAGTTTGGTCGCATTATTGTTCTCCTTTCGGCTGTTTTTCGCCATTCCAGTTTAGTGTACCGTCCCATTTGTAGCTGCCGTCCCATGTTGGGGGAGCAGTGGGTTGTGGGTTGGTTGGTGTGTCTTGCGGGTTGGTTGCGGGGTTGTCGCCTGTTGGTGTATCCTCTGTTTTTGGTCCTACCCATACCCCATTTGGCAAGTACCCAACAAACGGACGGAGTATACGCTTATGCAAGCGGGTATTTGCAGGGGGTATATCAGTATCAGTCAAGTTTATTAAATGACCACCACCCCTACCGCCCAAGCCGATGGTTAAAAGTAGCCTATCCTGCACAAACGGTAACATGGATATAATAGCTTCAAACCTAATTTCTGTGTCGGCTATCCCTGGGGTGTTGCTCATTACAGGCGGGGTCAGTGCGGTTAATATATCTGCACTGTTCTCGTTTAACCACAAATAGGCGTATACAAATTCTCTGTCCCCTAAACGCCCCATTAGTGCCACTTCTCTTATAAAAGTTGGGGTTGTTACAGAAGTACCCTCATCTGCATTTGCATTGAACACGTGAACTATAACCTTACGTGCTTGTTGGTCAAAAGAGCCGAGGGAATTATCCTCTAACTCTATTTCTATGCGTTCGTCTTGCATAACCATACCCCTGCTACCTGGGATAGGTTCAACAACTCCCGTTGCAAAAAAGGGGTTTTCTGCACGCCCGCTACCCACCAGCACAGTTTCAAGTGTTTCTATACGCTGTTCGGTCTGCAATGCCTCAAACGCCATTTGCATACCAACATGTGTTACTATGGAATGAAAACGTGGCTCTATCTGCTGTTGCGTTGGTGGTAAGACTGGTGGTTGGTATTCTTCGGGATACTCTTCCGGATACTCTTCGGGATACTCCACGGATGGCACTGTTGCACAACGGCAACCTGGTCTATGCCTATCTCTACGTCTACGATGCCCTGTGCCTTGTGTTCCTGTGGAAGGTGCATCGCAAGAACAAGAGAGCTTATCGTCTTCTTCTTTTGGATACTCTATTATTGGGTACTCCGTTGGCGGTTCTACGGGCAACTCTTCAAGTTCTTCAAGTTCTTCAAGTTCTTCAAGCTCTTTCGGTTCTTTCGGTTCTTTCGGTTCTTTCGGCAGTTTTGCACACGGACAGCCTTTTTTATGTCTTCTCCTAGTACGCTTTCGTGTGTTGGGTGTTGCTGTGCTAGACGGTGGGTCACAGGTACACACAGCTGTTGTACTATCTTTTTGTAGCTCCTCGGAATAAAGCATCTGCTTACCTCCTATTCGTAGGTGTTTTCCATATCTTCTAGTGTGGCAGTTTTACCCCACACATCAAATATTGCTTGTATGTAATTTTCTGCAATATCGTAGTTATTTAGGTTTTTTCTGTCACTCGGGCTGTTTACAAAAGCCCTGCGGTGTGCTTCACCTATCGGCACACTTTCTGTACCGTCTGTATAGTGCATTTGTCTTTCAATGCTTACAGAATTTTCCGTTAAGCCGTCTAGCGTTATTTTCTCGACCAAGTTGCCTGTCGCTTTCCCTGTTGTTAATATCATCTTTGTCCTCCTTTCTTTATGCCCACGGCACACGATATACGAAACCGCCACGTATGCGGGCGGTATTCCCTACATTGTTGCCTATGCCTGCATCTGCAGCGGTAAAATTGCCATGCGTTTGATTTACAAGCGTTATTTGATTGCTGTTTATATTTATGAATGCTTGTGCGGTGGCTGCTTGCGTTGCGATTGTGACGTTCCCCGCTGGAACGCTGTTTAAACGATTTTCCGCAAAGGGCAGCCCCCCGAAAATAAGGTTTGTAGTGCCTGTCGCCGCCCTAGTTAGTGTTATATCAAAAGCTATAGATATAACATTACCAGCTTTTGACCACTGTGACCCGTGATTGGCAAGTGTAAATCTTCCTGCTGTACCTGCCCATGTTGGTGTCCATGCACCTTCCCTGTTAGATACTCTCAACTGTCTACCCATTTCGGCAGACAGTGCGGCAGTTGTGCTTGTATTGGAAAGACTATTAATAACATGAACAGAACCCCACGGTGTCCAGCTAACGCCGTTATCCCTGCTGGCACGTACAACCACACCACCCCCAGCTGTAGCTATTGCGTAACCCACCTGATAAATCACAGGCGTTTGTTCCACGTTTGTATTTATTCCCTTAAAAACATGCAACACAAGCGATTGGTAGTTTTGACCAATTACTGGAGCATTCGGAAACCCGCCGGGCATAACCGCAGGAGGTACAGGGAAAAATTCATAAAATCCTGGAGTTGTAAGAGTGTTGAAGTCAAGCCCTGCATGTGCTAGCACCAAATCTGGTTGTAAGCTCTGTTTGCTTTTTAAGACTTCCGTAACGGCAAGGGAGATGGGTTTGTCTATATCGCTTGTATTGTCCACATTGCCAAGCCCAACGTGGTTTTTGTTGGTCTGGTGTGGGTTGTTTGTGTTTAGTACGTGTTTCATTGTTTGATTCGCTAATGTTAGCAAAGTCATATCTTCAGCCATTTTACAAGCCTCCTGTGTAGTCTCGTTCAGATAGTTAAAATTATCCATTAACATTTGCAGCCGTGGATTTAACGCATTTGTTGTATACATATCTCCGTCAGCCTGTGCAGACTGCCCGTCTAGTAGTTTTGGTAACTCCTTGTTAAATGTTGGATTATCACTTGCCTTTATGGTCTGTCTTTTATTTCTACTGCTCATTTGTCCACCTCTTTATATATCGAGTGCATCCCGTAATATCCCTCACCGTAAATCAGTGGTTCACGCCAGGGCATAGCACGTTGTAAAGTCATATGCCTCAAAACAGCAGAAACTTTGCAGATTTCGATATTTTCTACCTCAAAATGCCTGTTATACGGTTCAGCACGTACCACAAGCATATGACGTGAAACAATCGCTTGTTGTGCCTTAACCTTATCTACCTTAGATTTAATACCATACGGTTTTGTACGCTGTACAGGAATATGGCGTGTAACTACGGTTTTGTGTAGTCTAACCGTATCTACCTTAGGCTGAATGTGGTATGGTTCGGTGTGCTGTACTGGCATGTGTCGTGTCGTTACCGTTTTTAGTATCTTCACATCGTCTATTGGATAACCAAAAACAAGGCGGCGTATCATTAGCATAAGATTGATAGGTATTATCTGTTGCACCTCGGCTCTAAACTGCTGCAACTCTATTGGTGTTGCAACTGGCACAGACAACCACAGCACAAGGGCTATATAATCTATGTCTATCAAAAACAGCCTTTCAAAGCGGTTGTCTAGCCAATTTCTAAACCACTGCTCAGTTAACGGGGTACGGATAGATAAACGGCGTATAATGGTAGCCCTGCGGTCTTCTAACTCCTGATAATGCAGGTCGGGTATTATGCCTAATATCTCTTCCCATGTTTCTATCCCTGTAACAGTTGCTGTACTTGGCAAAAAATCAAGATACACCTGTTCAATGGCATTCTCTAGTGCTGTACTACTTGGTTGCACTGCATCCAAGACGGTATCCATTAATCTATCTCGGTTGTAAATCTGCGTGTTTATATGGTTTCTAATCAAAGTGTATCACCACATTTCTTGTATAGGGTAGATACTGTTCATTTTGGTTTTGAACTATAACCAAATCGCTATCTATGCCATTAATTAATATTTTGCTCACATCCACAACTAACCGTGTTTGTATAGCTAAAGCGTTTATTTCGGAGCGGAATATACGCAAATTAAACACATGATGTTGGATAGGTATATTGCTGTCGGGTATCTTTTCATGAGTTATTCCTTCACCCAAAAGCAGCGTGTGTTGCCATTCATCGGCAAACATGTTTTTTATCCGCTCTATGTAATCAACTACACGCCTGCGAATAATCTCCTCTGCCTGCCCAGGTAAGACACCTCTGCCAAGCTGTACAGTTATCTCTACATCTATGTATATGCGGTGTGGGGTGTCAATGGTAATATTGTGACCCATGGGCGCTATCCCCATATTTTCATCTTCAAACAATATACCGTCAAAGTTGAACTCACTTAACACATCTAGCTGTGTCCGCACTATATTTTTAACATTCGCCTTTTTTATAAAACCACCCATCCCGTGACCTTCCCACATTCGTGGGTCAATCGTGTTTTTTACAATCTCCATAAACTGCTCATTAACAGGGTTATATTCTGTGTCCAACAGTACAATCTTACCCGTGCCACCGCCTTGCCAAGAAGGAAAAACAACTACATCTCCAACACCGTCAATAATAAGTGTTCTAAGCACATAATGAGCAATATTGCCACCAAAGGGGCGATTGGCTAAATGCCATATAAGCCGCCGCCTGTACCGCTTGTCTGTTTCTGTGTTTTGCCCTGGTATTTGAATACCTGTCATTGTCACTCGCACAACATTGTTTAGAGTTACAGCTGGTAGCATCTCACCTGTGTAATTGTTTCCTATTCCACCATACTCCTCGCATTCCACCAATACCAAACCATCATCTGTTACGCTATGGAAATCAAAAAACAAGGGCGTTCCCGTATCTATTGTCATAAAGCGTGCGTTTGCAAGCTCTGTAGCAATGTCAAAGTTTAGAGCGGTGCTACGCAACGCAAGCTCAATAATGCGTAATGCTTTTGTAGCCTGCTGGCGTGGTAGTGTCCAATTATCACCGAACCTATCCAACGCCGCTCCTTGGGCAGTCAACAGATTTTTCTGCTCACGATGAATATCTATAGTAATAGCCATCTGTGTCTGCTCCATTGCAGTTGGTGCAAGAGTATTAAACACAATAGAAGACTGCCGCCTATCACGCTCCGCTGGCACTCTTTCAAGCATAGCACGTATCGCTTCCACATAATCATGCCGCCGCCAACCCATATCGCTAACCGATTGCAATATATAGCGTACATGCTCGATAAAATCCGGGTCGCTACTTGTGGTTCGTAAATCGCCTAAAAAGCTATCAATTTGCGCCTTGTCCATTCTTCACTCCTAAGCTATGTCTGCTTGCAATACTTCAAGTTTTGGTAAAAATGATAACTCTCTTAATATCTCACACTTCACTTTACAAATTTTATATATTTCTTTATAATGCGTGCCTTTATCGACTTCGCTCAATATTATATTTTCTATTGCACGCTCCAATAGGTCGATTGCAGACAAATATCTGTAAGGCAGCTTATCACGCTGCCCTACTGGTATACCGAGCATTTTATTCACAAGTTTGGAGTATGTCATATATAACTTATCTGCATTTTTGCTACCTTGGCTTTCGGCTAGTGGTATTAGTTTTGTTAATATCACATCTGTTTCATTTTTGCGACTTAACTTGCCTTGATTTCTCGCTTCTAACCATTGAGCAGACTGGCGTTCTAACAACAGTTTACGCATACGGTAAAACTCTGTAACTAGTTCAAGTTTAAAATCAACAACTTTTTCTGTATTCCTTAGTAGAGTTATTAAAAAACTCGCTTGTGGTTCGTTTAGTTGATAAATTTCTTCTTTTCTGCCTCGTTTTTCTGCCCGATTTATTTCCGTATTTGAAATACGTAAATTACCAAGTGTCAAAAACTTAGCTTCATGTGCTTGTATATGATTTTTTACACTTCGGTGGTCATTATAACTGTTTTGTGCGATAATTAAACTGTCCGTAAAAACATCATCTTTTTTAATAAAAACCAATTCATTACTCATATTGCCCTCCTTGTCAACTACCGATGTTTAACCCCAAAATTAAAGTTGCTTATCACTCCCAACGGAGAAATAATGTCAAACAGCACACTAGCCCCATCTATCCCCTCATGGGTTATCTGCCGCATAACTACATTAGTCACTCTATCATCTTGTGTTAATGCATCCCGTATAACTTGCGGTATAACTGCCCTCAAAAAAAGAAAACCCCTGCTTTTAAATTGCTCCATTTCTGCTCCATAATTGGCAGAATAAATAGGATAACGCCCACGTTCTGTACCCAGTATGTGTTCGCAGGTTTGCTTTAACGCTTCCAAACCGTCAATATCCCCTGTAATATCTGTTGTGTCCATTGCTTCACTCACCGCCATAACGTCTATCATTCGATATGTCAAAGACGGTTGTATATTAGCTTGATATTGAACTGATACTTCATTTTTTAGTGCTGGTATCATGTCGTAATCCTTTCCCTGCTTTTATGCACTATACATAATTATAACAGATAAACAACCCTGCATAGTCCATTCTTTTGCTAAAAAGGCGTATTTTGGAAAAGAATGGACTACGAGGGCTTGATTTTATGCTATACTAAAATTAAGGAAGAAGCACTTGCGGGAAGAGTACCGCATGGGCTTAAAGAAAGGCACTTGTGGGAAGAGTACCACATGGGTTTGAATTAAGAAAAAAGGAGAAAAAACGATGAATCAACTTTTATTACCAGTAAATTTACAACTTTTTAGCGAAGGAGAAGAACACGAAACAACAACGCCGCCGATTGAAACAACAGGTGCAGAAGTGCAACCAAAAGAGCAGGAAGTAGAACCTTTGAACTATGAAGAGCTTTTGAAAACAGACAAGCAATTGCAGACCCTCATAGACAGGGAACGAACCAAGGCGGCAAACGTTGCAAAAGAAAAAGAAAGAATACGCCAGCAGCAATTGGCAACAGCTAATTTGAGCCGTGCCGAAAAAGAAAAAATAATGAAACCCGAAGAATTAGCAGAGCTTTACAAGCGAGAAGCCGATGAGTTAAGAACCAAAATAGCACGCAGTGAGGAAATAAGTGAACTCACAAAAGAGCTTAGTGTTGTGCTAGAGGAAAGCAAGATTCCAGCCGAATTATTTAATGCAGGACTTGACCTTTACAAAACATCAGCAGACGAAGCGAGGGAACGAGCGTTGCTTTTCGCTAAATATGAATTTTTCCCTAAGGGTACAATGGCAGAGCTAGTAAAAGAAGGTATAAAAAACGGCATAGACACAAAACTAAAACAAGTACCTGCGGAGAGCAAACAAGAGCTGGAAAAAGACGGCACTCCTCTTGTACTTATGGAAAGTTTTTAATTTTTTAATATGGAGGTAAGCCAATGTCAGATAATCAACAATCTTTAAATGTGGCACAATTGAGCAAAGAAACAAACGCACTAATGGAGCAAGCCTATAGTGCATTGATAGCAAACTACCAAAGACGTACAATATCGCCAGTAATGAGAAATGCTAGCCTATCAGGGACTTTGCGATCGGGTTCTGTTAGGGCAGCGAGGTATGCAAACAGCCAATCTCAAGAATACGGAAGTGCAAGAGCCAACTTAAAGGGCGTTTCTTTAAAAGAGAAAACAGTTTTGGTAGAAATAAAGAAACGTTTAGAAATAGTAGAAGAATTTGAACAGTTTGACCAACGCACAATGCCTGCCTTTTTTAATGAGGTAATAACAGGTCGCAATACAAGCCATTCCGACACAATGGCACGTGACCGTGAGGAAGATTTCTTTTTAACGGGGCGTAATGCCGGTACACGTGTATCGGTGGCGGGTACAACACCAGATCACCAGTTTGAAAACCTAGTGCTTAACCTAACTACCCTAGAGAACCAGTTTTTTAAAGGGATAGACCGTTCTATGATATACATGGTGATGGACGATGCCGCTTACAGTGCTTTCCGTATAAGTATTAACAGAGATATGCAAAACGCCAATGTAAACTCGGCTGCCGAAAATTTCATAGAACACAATGGTGTTAGAGTATATCCGACCCCCTACTTGCCGTCAAATGTCAATCGCATGGTAATGGCGAGGGGTGCAATAGCAATGCCACAACTGATATTACCCTACACAGTAGCTATAGACCCATACAGTTATGCAACTATCCTAAAAACCGCATATGCTATAACTGCAACAGCGGTAATGCCCGATACAATATTCTGGACAGAGGTGTAATGATGACCGTTTATGACAAGGTAACAAAGAACACTCTAAAAAGCAATAACGAAAGTGTGATAGAAAATTGGCTAAAAAACTCAAGTAGGTTTATAGAAACACCAGAAACACCACCTTTACCGCTAGAAGCACCAGAAACACCAGAAACAGCAAAACCAAAAAAAGACAATAAGTCCGACAAAGGGGTAAAAACCTCATGACAGAAAAACACAAAGAAATATTAAAACAAGCACGGCTATTTACAGACCTTGAAAGCATTGATGATGAAATGCTTGGTTTTATAATAAAATCTGTAGAGCAGCAGATACTAAACTATACTAACCAGCACACAATGCCACAGGCTTTAGTGTATTCTGTATGGATACCCATGGTGGTAGATGGTGCAAAGCACTATGTAGCATTGTCAAGCACAGGAGTTGGAGAAGCAAAAAGCGTATCAGAAGAAGGGGTAAGCGTAACTTTCAGTTCCCCTGCTGATATAATAGGTGTATTGGAAAAGTTACAAAATAAATACATATCGCAAATGAACACGCACAGACGACTGTTTAGAGCGGCAAAAGGTTAAGATATACGGGGACGTTGCCCCAAACACGTCCCCCATATAGCAAACGCAGGTTTTAGGAGGTACAAAAAAATGTCAGGAATACCTGGAATGGTTCCAATCTTGCGCCGATTAAAAAGACCGGGTGCAAGAATGCAGTTTATAAGCGTCCCACGCCCAACGATGAGGATTGGGGAACGTGGTGTTGTTTGTGCTATGCTAGAGCTACCCTGGGGTTCGGAAAGCGACCTTATAGAAGTGTCTGCAATGGATTTTATACGTGGCGGCAGTGAACGCTATATTGGCTTTAGTGCATTAACAGATGAAAGCATGGACATATCCCTTCTGTTTAACGGTGCAACAACAAGACTGGGGCGACATATAAGCCCACACACTGCAAAAATAATGCGTTTAAACATAGGCGGCACAAAAGCTACTGCAACTATAGGAGAGCTTACCGTTACCGCTAAATATACAGGCACCTTTGGCAATAATATAATAATAGCGGTACAAGAAGATAATACTGAACCAGATGAAGCACAGACCTACACAGTTATAACGGCACTTTCAATAAATGCACAGGGTGAACCGACAAATATAGTTGACATTCAGAGTGTAGAAGTGTTGGATGACCTTGAAGACAACGATTATGTAACATTTGACGGAACAGGCATCCCCGAGCCTTTGTTAAGCAAGCCATTGGACGGCGGTACAAACGGTAAAAGCGACTATGCAACACGCTGGTTAGATTTTAACCGTGCGTTATATAATGACAATGTATGGCAAACCGTGGCAGTTACAACGAATAACGCAACAATAATGGCAAATGCCGTAAACTTTATACGAGAGTTAAGGGAAACAGAAAATCGTGGAGTTCAGTGTGTGTTGCTATATGGGCATATAAAACCGAATTTCCACGGTGCTATAATGTCACCTAGTTCCTTAGAAATTTTAGGTACAGATTATGGCAACAAGGGGCTTTGTTTGTGGCTTGCAGGGGCAGCAGCAGGAGCGACAGGGCAAGACGACCTAACCAACTGCTTTATTCCAAACGTAACAAACTATAGCCCAAAATTTACAAGCCGTGAAATAGAGCATAACCTAAAACGAGGAACTCCGCCAATCCGTACAAGTCGTGTAAATGATATTGGGCTTGAAGAAGATATAAATACGCTGCACACATTTACCATGCTACGCAATGAGGAATTTAGGGACAACAAAGTTATAAGGGTACTGGACACAATAAAAGAGGGTATTTTTAGGGCGTGGGTTTCTAAATACATGGGGGCAGTACCGAACACAGAAACGGGGCGTGAACTGCTACGAGCAGATATAGACAGTTTTATGCAAACAATGCAGTCTGTAGGCATGATACAAAACTACAGGGGAACACAAGATATAGAAGTATCACAAGGGGAAGAGTTAAGCGATGTAGTAGTTAACCTTCACATAATGCCTGTAGGCACAATGAAACGTCTGTATTTGACTGGGTTTGTACGCATACAAGCATGGGATTCTTAGAAAGGGGGTATCGGTATAATGAACGCTTTTTACGCAAGTGATGTGGTAAGGGGTCGTGAAGGCGAGATGTTTGTAATGTCTGAAAGCGGCAATCAAATATGGGCAGGTATTCGAGACTACGAATTTAACCTGGAGTTCGACCAAGAAATGATAGACTGGATTGGCAAACGAGGTGGACGAATGCCTAAACATATAGCCCACGAGATACACGGCACAATCACGTACTACTATGGCTTTGATGAAAACTTCTTCAGTCAACTGGCACTAGATATAGCATACGGTAATGTCCAAAATTACTATTTTGACGTTTTTGGAGAAAACAAAGACCCAAACTCACGACTAGGGTTACACAGATTCAAGGCTTCACAATGTACAATTAGCGGCACAGCCCCCTTAGCACGTGGAGGGGTAAACGCTAATGTTCTCGAACAAACAATCAACGTTATAGCAAATACATACGAAATAATACAGCCCTTTTCACTTAACACAGGGCAACAAACCAGAAGATAAGGCAAATAGGGCAGAAACAAACAATAAAGGCGGTCGAAAGACCGCTTTTGTTGTTTGTGTAGTTTTTTCCAAAAAAACACTTGACATTTACACTAATACGTGGTATTATAATTGTTGAAAGGAGGAAACAAAATGAGAAGAAAATATAGAATTTCAAAAAAAGCTAGTAAGAAAAAAGGATTAACGCTAGAAATTACAAAGGTGTTTCTGCAAATAATAGCTTTGATAGTTGGAATTATCGCAGGAATATTAAACATATTACTAACACTTAAAGCAATTTTAGGTTAATCCAAATAAGGGGAGGGAGCAACTCCCCTTATATTATATCTCATTTTGATAAGAATGTCATGTTTTCTAAAGTTACAAATACATTACTGATATTGCAGTTTATTTATACAATAATAGGTTTTTTATCGAGTTTTTCCATAATATTCTTTATTTTCACGGCTTTAAATATTGCGATTTTTTCGATTGAAATTTATCAATCTAGAAAGGAGAAGAAAAAATGACTGAATATCTTTCGGTTAGCCAGTTCGGAAACCTCCACAATCTCGATGTCGGCAATATTCGTAAACTTATTTCCAATGGTCGCATATCTGCCATTAAAATAGGCAATCAATGGGCTATACCGTCTAACACACCAAAACCAGAAGATAGACGCATAAAATCGGGAAAATATAAAAATTGGCGAAAAAAGCGGGGTTGACTAATATGCGATATGTTCAACGGCTTGTTAAATGTTATAAATACGGCTTCCACTTTCAATATTTTGACGAATATACGACCACGGCTAATAATGAAAAAATATTAGTGGATTCTACTATCTGCCCTGCATTAGTCGAAGGCACAAAATATTCACATTATAAATGTAACGGCATCACTAATCACGGTTCTCTTTGCCCATACGCCAAACCTCGTCCAACTCAATAAAACGGATAACCGATTTTGTAAGTTCCGAAGTCCAACCTTTGGGCGGTGTATAGCAAAACAGATGAAACCTACAATACTGGCAGTCAAAACCCTCTCCTTTGGAACACACCGCAGTCAATTCATCTGTAAACTTTATTATGGCTTGTTTCTCGGTGTCGCTAAACTCTTTGCCCTTGATTGCAATTTCTGTGGTCATTTTATCCCCCTTATTTCTTTTTTATCCTCTTTCCATAATTATAACACAAAAAACGGTATATTTCAACCGTTTTTTGTGTTTTCCCTTTCTCGATTTCATTTACTCGCCCTTGGCTTCTTGTAATTTCATGTCTACTGCCTCTGAATAAGTTTCAACTGCGTTTTCAAAGCCCTGCAAGTATGCTGCTCTTGAAAGGTGTAATATCTTTTCGTAGTTGGTGGATTCTATGCTTGCGGGGACGTTATCGATTACACTAATAACAAAATCTTCCATCCGCTCCCAAGTGACTAACTTGGAATTGTGTTCAAGTATATTTAACAAATCCGCTTTGCTTAGTTGCAGGCTGGCAAGGGTAGCTATTTTTGTTTCTTGACGGCTTGTTTGTAGCTTTTGTATCTCCCTTTTCATTTCCCTTATTTCCTGCAAAATGGTTAGTTGCCTATTTTTTGTGATTGCTTGCATGGTTTATCTCCTTCCTTGATAGTAGCCCATCTCTGCTAGTTGTAGCTGTGTGTATGGGGGTTCAGGTTCGATGAAGTCCGGTATTATTTCGATACCGAACTGTTGGCATGTCAGCTGTATTTGCTTTGCAACCTTGCGTTCATCAGAGCCTTGCTTACGCA
>WRKF01000106.1 GCA_009778165.1 Defluviitaleaceae bacterium | reverse complement strand
CGAGATAAGGATTTTCTTTTTCCAATGAACCATACTGGCTGAAAGCCTCAAACACTTCTTGCATATCCATTTTTGTTAAACTGCTCCGCAAGTTTTTCAAAAAGACATTTTCCTCTGCGGTTAATCTCTTGCTTTCGATTATTTGCACCTTAAAAGCATCGCCTCTAACGTAGTATATGCCGTTATTAACCTCGTCAAGCTCAAATCCTCTACCATTTACAAGATGGTCGAATAATTTCATGGGTTTTGGGGTAACTACAAAGCTAATGGTTATATCTTCCGTGGGGATTTCCTCAAAAGCAGAGTATATCATTGCATAACCTATAACTTTATTGTAATCCCAAATAGAGAGATTGTCCGTTTCGGATTTGTACTCAAAGATGTTATTATTTCTGAATATCCGCCCTATGTTTTTGTCTATATCAACATCTGCCGTCTTTTTGATTATAAGAACGTCCATTTTGAGGGCCTCTTTGCTTAATTGGTGTTCATCTTCAAAGATTAGGACATCTTCATAATCATGTAGCTCTAATTTGAGGGCGGCGAAAAAAGCATCATGCCAATATATCTTATCTTGCTTTCCATTTTCTTTATCTATATCTTGTTGATTATTGTTTTTATCCATAATGCCCTCGCAAATTTTGATAGTGGGATTTTTAACCCCTCTATAATCATTATAAGTTATTTTGTTCGAGTTTTCAAGATGGAATTTTTCCGACATAATAAGTAAGGGTTAACGCCTGTAGCCCATTTATACTTCCCTGAAAACACCGAGGAGTTGTTAGATATAAGTATAGCCCCTGGCTCCCATCGGGAGTCAACCGAAAAACTCAACATATTTTTCACACTATCGTATTAGCCCATTTATCACTCAAAACCCGCCTCAACGCCACCAAAAACTTTACAACTTCCTCACACATAGCCATTAAAAACACTATGTAAATAGACATCCCCATTATTGCACCAAAAAACGCCAATGGCAATCCAACAAGATACATTGTTATCATTTCTAAATAAAAACACCATTTTGTATCACCACCACTACGCAATATACCTACTATCATTATAAAATTACCTATCCTAAACAACATTGTAAATGACGCTATCAGCAATATATTTGTTATATAGATCTCCACATGTGGCGGCAAATTATATATACTCGCAATAGCAGGGGCAAATATAGCCAAAAAACCTCCCATTATAACACTTGTTCCAATGCCAAACCAAAGGCCCCAGCGTGCATACTTTGTTGCCGTTTTGTTTTTGCTAGCTCCCAATGTGTTTGAAACAATAATACTTGTAGAAATAGCCAAACTGTTGCCAAAAACTTGAAACAAACCAACCATAGCCATAGACAACTGTATGGAACCTTGAGCCTCTGTTCCAACTATACCATACGCGATATTATATATACTAAAACCAAAAGCCCAGGTTATTTCATTAAAGACAATGAAAATCCCTATCTTAAAAAAATCCTTCAAAAATTTTACATTAAAGTCAAAATAGTTTTTAATCGGTGCTTTTATCGGCACTTTATATCGCCTTATAAAATATTCTTGTACAAAAAGCTCTATTATTCGTACAAGTAATGTACTTGCAGCCACCCCCGCAAGCCCCATCTCAAACACAAAAATAACAAAATAGTTAAAAACAAGGTTTAAACCTAACGCAATTGCTGTGGTAACCATGGGGATCTTTGTTTCACGCATACTACGCATGGCAGAGTTGCGTGTAATCGTAATAGCGTGAATAAAATAACCAAAGGAAATAATCCGTAAAAAAGCAGCCCCTTGCTCTATCACAAGCGGATCGTCAGAATATATCCCAATAACTTGATACGAAAAGAAAAAGCCTGCCACAAAAAATAAGAGAGCGGCAAGGGTTGTACCCAAAAAGCCAATTCCCATTATTTTATGTATACTCGCTATATCTCCTTTACCAAAATATTGGCCGCTAAACACACCGGAAGCACTTATTATGCCAAAGCTCATAAGTATAAACAAAAAAGTAACCTGATGTGCAAGACCGACAGCCGTAACTTGGGTAACCCCCATTGCCCGACCTATCATTAGGGTGTCCACCATATTTACACTTGCATTTAACACTTCTTGCAATGCCACAGGCGGTGCAACCACAAAAAGCAGACGCAAAAACTTTCTTTGGTCGTCAGTTATTTTCAACATATCGTTTCTCTCTTTCCCTCTTTTCCTAATAATTTCGCACAATTCTACACGATTCTATTAGCCCATTTGTTGCTTAAAACCCTAAAAATACTTACCACAAATTTGAAAATTTCGTCCATATGCACAAAAAACACGACCCAATATATAGGTAAACCAAAATATGCAGCAGTAATAAAAGCGATTGGCACACCAATAAACCACACGGCAATAATGTCTACAATAAAGGTAAAACGAGTATCACCGCCGCTCCTTATAATTCCCGCCAAATTAACAAAGTTTGTGCCGCGCAAAATCATCCCACCGGCGTAAACATATATAAGTCGCAACACGTAATAGCTCACCTGCTCATCTGCATCAAAAAACAGCACAATAATAGGTGCGAAAATGATAAGTAACACAGCCATTACAGAACTTATAGCCATTACACTAACCATACATTTGCGAGAATACCTTATTGCTAGCTCCCTGTTTCCGGAACCCAGGGTATTTGTCATAATTATTTGGGTAAAAACACCGAAGCTCATACCAAAAACCATAAACAACTGCATCATAGACGTTGAAATTTTTATGGCACCTTGGGCATCTGTCCCGGCAAAGGCATAAGCCACATTATAAGCCGTTGTTCCAACAGAAAACACCACAAGCCCCAAAATAATAAAAATACTTACCTTAAAAAATTGCTTAATAAAAGCCATATTATAGGACATGTACTGCTTTAAATTGCCTCTTATGGGAATGTTGAACCGTCGTATAAAATATTGTTGCAAACAAAGCTCTGCAAATCGGGCAAGAACGGTACCCATCGCCACCCACTCCAACGGTGCGGCAAAAACAAAAATTAGTATGTAATTAAATATAAAGTTTAGCGTTAGAGCGGCCGCCGTGGTGAGCATCGGTATTTTTGTTTGCCCTGTGTTACGCATACAGCCGTTGCGTGTAAACGTTATTGCGACAAAAAAATAACACAAGGACAGTGTACGCAAAAACCTAGCACCAACCTCTATAACATAAGGGTCTTGAGAAAATATACTAATAACAAATTGAGGGAAGAAAAAGGAGGGTATAAAAAACACCAATGCAATGCAAAGGGACAGTGTAAGTCCAAGCCCAACAGTTTTTTGTATATTGTGCATTTCCCCTTTGCCAAAATATTGGCCAATAAAAACACCACAACCACTAACCACTCCCCAAAATATCATGACATACATAAAAAACACCTGATTCGATAGAGCTACGGCAGTAACTTCCTGTATACCCATAGCACGACCTATCATTACGGTATCTAATATGTTAACAAGAGAGTTTAGTAGCTCGCTCATAATAACCGGCGGTGCAAGCTGCAACATTCTCTTGTAAAAAATCCGGTTTTCTTTTGATAAGTCTTTAAACATTTTACACCAACCTATTAGCCCATTTGTTAGAAAAAACTCGCCTCAGCCCAAATATTGCCTTAACCAATTCCTCTGTGTACACAAGAGCTACCACCAAATATATGGGAAGTTGCCACAAAACAGCCCCGGCAAAGCTAAGGGGCAAGCCAAAAACGAGAACAGCAACAAGCACCAAAAGAAAAGAAAAGCGAGTATCACCACCGCCACGCAAAATTCCTCCAAGGCATGTAAAGTTTATTGTACGCAGTATCATACCAAAAGAGGCGACAGTTAATATACGTATAACATAAAATTCCACTTGAGGTTCCACCATATAAAACGCCACAATAAGAGGTGAAAACATCAAAAACATACCACCCATAACACTGCTCATAACTATACCAAACAACAGGCATTTGCGGGAATATCTAATGGCAAGCTCTATGTTTCCTGCTCCCAAAGTGTTTGACATAATAATACCTGTGCTAACACCAATGCTTGCAGCCGATAATTGCAAAAGCTGCAACAGAGCCATAGAGATTTGTATTGCCCCTTGGGAATATATATCCATAAACCCATACGCAACCATATACCCGCTAACGGCTACAGAACGCAACAACATCGTAAGCACAATAAAAATGGTAATTTTGAAAAACCTCTTTACATAAGGCAAGTCGTACTCAAAATATCTTTTTATTGGGGCGCGTATCGGTATGTTGTAACGGCGGATAAAAAACTGTTGCAATGTAATCTCGGCAGTACGAGCTATAACAGGCACAAAAGCTATCATATAAAGAGGAGCGCCCAGCACAAAAATGAATATGTAATGAAAAGTAAAACTAAAGCACAAAGCCACACCGGTTGTAATCATCGGGAGCCTGGTGTTTCCCATGGCTCTTATGGCAGAGTTGCGCAAAAAAACTATTGCAAACAAAAAGTAGGATATTACCGCAACTCTAATAAAACCCGCTCCAAGTTCTATAACGTAGGGGTTACGAGTAAAAACCCCCACCAAAACCTGCGGAAAAAACACAGCCATAATAGCCACAGCAACTGTAACAGACATAGTAAATGTAAACCCTATACCCAAAACCTTGTATACACTTTCACCATCCCCCTTGCCGTGATACTGCCCAATAAAAACTGCACAACCACCAACAATCCCCGCAACAAGCAATGTGTAGGACATAAATATCTGGTTGGCAATCCCCACCGCAGTCACTTCGTTAAGCCCCATGGCACGGCCTATCATTATTGTACTCAATATGTTTACAAGAGCGTTTAACATTTCTTGTAGGGCTACAGGGGGAGCCAATCTCATTATTTTTTTAAAAAATACAGAATTCTCTTGGCTAAAAGTCATCTCGTATGCCTTCCCCGAACTCTTCTTCCTCTTCCTCTTCTTCTATTTCGTCTTCATCTCTCATCAAATAGTATCGGTTAAAATACAACACACATATCGTTAGCCCGGCGTATACACTCAAATATCCCGCAAAAAAATTTGTAAACACAAACTGTAAAATGCCGGGCAAACCAAAAGCCCCAACAATAAACATTAAAATTTGCAGAAATATAATGGTTGTTAAAAACACAACAAAAATCACCAAAAAAGTTTTGCCCCAGTTATCTCTTACAAGCCGCCTGCTTTCAAAAATTGAAGTAATACCCCATTTGCCCCTATGTGCCATAACATTTGTATAAAACACAAAACCAACGGCAACACGCAGTAATATAATGAAAAAGATAATTGAACCAATAAAAAATAGAAAGTTAAAAGTTTGCAAATAAATCCCCATTGCAAAAATAGCAGGAAAAGTTATGGGAATCATAATAAGCCCCATTAAAATAGTAGTTAAAACAAATTTGGGAAATAATTTGTAAACTAATATTATATCTTTTCCCGTAAACTCTCTCTGTTGTATAAACTTTAAAACTAAATCGGTAGAAACCAAAAGCATTGTGCCGGAAATGAGAGTACCCGCAAGAAAAGGCATAGAATTAGCTAAAATATGCTCTATAGAACCTTCGTATACCGACCCCAAAATATAAAGTGCTGAAAACTCAAAGCTCAGTGTTATTATGCTAATAATAGTAGAATATACTAAAATCAGGTTCAATTTGGCTTTATAAATATTAAAAGAAATCTCAAAAATTTCTTTTATGTTAAGTTCTCTAGTTTTTATAATATTAAACATAGCTATCTCCGTTTCTTTTTTTATTATACATATTGTACCACTTTTTTTACAAAAAAGCAAAAAAATTGACAACCGCCGTCGGAAGTCATTCAACTCAAGAATCTTTTAGCGATTTTTAAGTTGAATGACTATATACAGCAAATTAACCTTTCAAATTTTAAAAAGCTAATGAAAGGTTAATTTTGCTATAGCAAATTAACTTTTCGTTGTCCCTTTTAAATCGCAAAAGTTAATTTGCTTTCCTTAATTCAGCACCTTGTTATTTTTAAAGTTGGGACAACCGTTAAGGAAAGCACTATAATAAAATATAAATTCAATCAAAAAACACATTCCCCTGTAATACACAGCTACCCATAAACCGCATACCATCCAAAGGTACCCCCAGCAAGTCATACTTATTTATAAAAACCTGCAAATGAACACCGGCGGCATTTATTGTTATTTTGTATATTTCCTCTCCTGTTTCTGTGTTTTGAACCAGGGAACTGGTCTGTATGTTTCCTAATATATCATAGGGAAAACCCCCGCTTTCATCTGTGGGTAAAAATGTAGGCAAAAAATAGCTGTCCACTATAGATAGCAAGTCCTCGCCTTTTAGGCGGGTGCGTATAGCACTTTTGCTTTTTTCATTGTAAGTTGTAGCTACTTTTTGGTGTCCTTCTTTTGAACGCAAAACAATATTGCTATAATAAATATCTTCTGTGTTCTGTTTTGTCGCTTTTGCAGTAGGGAAAATTACCGTAGCCCCTACACAAAGAGCTGCCACCTGCACAATTTTATTTTTCAAACGATTTGCACCCATTTCCAAAAACTCTTTTTCGTTTGCATTGTAGTCAATGGTGTTTTGCAAAGCAAAAATCATTTCGTTGTTGCTTATTGTGTCGGAATATATTATCATGGGGATGTTGTTGTGCAAATGCACATGATACTTTTTTATATGTTCCTCTATATCGCTGTTGGCGCAAGGGAAAATATAATTACAGTGAAACTTCTCCCTTTCATCCAAAACACCGTTTAACCTAAGACCAATACCTGCTCCTACATCTTTATAATATTCCACACAAACTTGGCGATCTTGAATCCCAACGCTGCGTCGCTTGTCAGAAGTGGTCTGAACTAAGTCCTTCAGGTCAGCTATGTCTTCGTCGTCCATATTGCTAAAACCGATAGAACGCATATAAAGGTTCATGGCTAATTTCCTCCAATATATTCTACACCCATATACGGCACTATGGCTTTTGGTAATTTTATGCTGCCGTTTGCTTGTTGGCAATTTTCAAGCACCGCCGCAAACAGGCGATCCACGGCAAGACCGCTGCTATTTAGCGTGTGTACGTTCTGAGCCTTGTCTTTTATATTATCTTTGTACCGTATATTTGCCCGCCTTGCTTGAAAGCCTTCAAAATTGGAGCAACTGGAAATTTCTACATAGCGGTCATAACTTGGCATCCACAACTCTATATCGTAAGTTATTGCAGAAGAAAAACCCAAATCTCCTGTGCAAAGAATCACTACACGGTACGGGATTTCCAGGATTTGCAGGATTTTTTCTGAATCAGCCAGCAAACTTTCCAACTCTTCGTAAGACTGTTCAGGTTTTGTGAATTTTACAAGCTCCACTTTGTGGAACTGATGCTGGCGTATGATACCTCGCGTGTCCCTTCCTGCACTGCCTGCCTCTGATCTAAAACAGGGGCTGTAGGCACAATATTTTATGGGAAGCCTTGCTCCGTCCAGTATCTCGTTTTTGTGGATATTTGTAACAGGCACCTCTGCTGTGGGAATCAGGTAATAGTCTGTATCTTTTAACTTAAACACATCTTCTGCAAATTTTGGTAATGTACCTGTGCCAAAAAGAGAGTTGCTGTTGGCTATAACAGGAGGGAAAATTTCTGTGTAGCCGTTTTCGATATGTGTGTCCAGCATAAGAGATACAAGAGAGCGTTTCAGTTTTGCTCCTAACCCTTTGTAAAAGACAAAACGCGAGCCTGCCACTTTTGCAGCCGATTCAAAGTCTAATATATCTAGCTTTGTGCCTATTTCATAATGAGGTAGCGGCTCAAAATCAAATTTTGTGGGGTTACCAACTGTGCGTATTTCCGTGTTATCCGCATCTGTTTTACCAACAGGCACTCTAGTGTTTGGAGTGTTTGGGATGGAAGCAAGAAGGTCATGTATTTGATGTTCGAGTTCCTTTGCCTTTTGGTCTAACTCTTTTGACTCTGCCCCCATCTCCTTTACCTTTGCCTCGTCGGCTGCTGTGTCTTCACCTTTTTGGCGTTTGGCAGTTATCTCTTTCGATAATGCGTTTTGCCTTGCTTTTATCTCCTGTGTAGTTTGAAGTATGTGTCTGTAATCTGTGTCCAATTGTGTGAATTTTCCTACGCCAAAGTCATGCCCTCTCATAACCAAGCGGTTTTGTATTTCAGATAAATTTGTACGTAACTCTTTTTGGTCTAACATTTTATAAAACTCCTCTCATTAACATGGAAAATATGGAAAATATTTATAGCAATTCCGTTTAAAAGCACGCCGAAAACATTGAAATATCAAAAGCATATCAAAAAACGGAGAATTTGTACATGATTAATTATAACACAACCCGATACAAATTGAAAAGGAAAATTATTATAGCTGATTAAGGTAACCCAAGGCAACCCTTAGTTAATTTTTATTGTAGCAATTTTCTTAAAAAAAGATTATAATAAGCGTGTTGCTTTTCTAGTGTAATAAAAAAGGTGAAACTGTGGGTATGGTGTCAGCCCAAATTATGGGGCCCAGGGGCAGTTCCCAAAGTCATAACAAATAAAGAGGTGAAAAATGACAAGAAACCAAATCAACTCTGTTGAAACGTTGCGCAAGGGTTTAGAGAGAACTAAAAAAGCCCAAAAGGCTTATAGTACATTTACTCAAGAGCAGGTGGACAAGATTTTCAAATCTGCCGCATTGGCTGCCAACCACGCTCGTATACCGCTGGCAAAACTTTCAATATCAGAAACACAAAGGGGTATATTGGAAGACAAAGTTATAAAAAACCACTACGCCGCCGAATATACATACAATGCTTACAAAGATACAAAAACGGTAGGCGTGATAGAAGAAGATAAAGCCATGGGTGTAAAAAAGATAGTGGAACCCATTGGTGTTATTGCGGCTGTTACCCCTGTTACAAATCCTACATCTACAACCATTTTCAAAATTTTGCTTGCACTAAAAACTCGTAATGGTATAGTGCTTGCATCTCACCCTTCTGCAAAAGGCGTTGTTATAGAAACCGCAAAGATAATGTTAGATGCCGCAATAAAAGCGGGAGCACCCGAAAATATTATAGAATGGATAGACGAGCCAACACTTGAGCTGACAACAACTGTTATGGCAGAAAGCGACCTTGTTTTGGCAACCGGAGGACCGGGGATGGTTCGTGCCGCACATTCTAGCGGAACGCCAGCTATTGGTGTTGGCAGTGGCAACACGCCTGTTGTTGTAGATAGCACTGCCGATATAAAAATGACCGTAAGCTCTATTCTTGTGTCCAAAACATTTGACAATGGCATGATATGTGCATCCGAACAAGCCGTTGTTGTTGCAGAGGACATATACGACGATATCAAAAAAGAATTTGAGTACCGCGGCGCTTTTATCCTTAACAAAGAAGAAACAAAAAAAGTGGGAGATTTTATTGTGCAAAATGGCCGTCTAAACGCCGCTATAGTAGGGCAATCTGCTTTCAAAATAGCAGAGATGGCTGGTATAAAAGTACCGGAAGAAACAAAAGTGCTTATCGGTGAAGTAGAAAAGACCGATACAAGTGAGTCTTTTTCATACGAAAAACTTTCTCCCGTTCTTGCATTGTACAAAGCCAAAAATTTTGACGATGCACTGCAAAAAGCATATGAACTAATTCATAACAATGGTTTGGGACACACCGCAGCTATTTATATTGACACAATCAAAGGAGCCGAAAATCTCAAAAAATTTGAAAACAAGATGCCGGCAAGCCGCCTGCTTGTAAACTCACCCGCCGCCCACGGTGGTATTGGGGATCTGTACAACTTTGCTCTAAAACCTTCTTTGACCCTTGGTTGTGGTTCATGGGGGCGCAACTCTGTGTCCGAAAATGTAGGTGTTAAGCACTTGCTAAACACAAAAACCGTTGCCGAAAGGAGAGAAAATATGCTGTGGTTCAGGGTTCCATCAAAAATATACTTTAAACGAGGTTGTACAAATGCGGCTTTGGATGAGTTGCGCAATGTAATACCAAAAAAACGTGTGTTTATCGTTACAGACAACTATCTATTGTCTAGCGGAAGTCTTGCACCGGTTACAGACAAGCTAAACAGTATCGATATTACATACACTGTTTTTAGCGGTGTTAAACCGGATCCGACACTGGATAGTGTTCGCGAGATAGCGGCACAAATGGAAGAGTTTAAACCGGATTGTATAATAGCATTTGGTGGTGGCTCTCCTATAGATGCGGCGAAAATAGCGTGGTTACTGTACGAACATCCGGATTGCGACTTTTTTGATTTGGCCATGCGTTTTATGGATATTCGCAAAAGGGTTGAAACTTTCCCGGCTCTTGGCGAAAAAGCCTATTTTGTAGCTATTCCGACAACCGCAGGTACAGGGGCAGAGGTAACGCCGTTTGCTGTTATAACAGATGGGCAAACCGGTGTAAAATATCCAATAGCCGATTATCAAATAACCCCACACATGGCTATCATAGATGCAAATTTTATGGACCACATGCCAAAAGGCCTAACAGCCGCAACAGGTATAGACGTAATGACACACGCTGTAGAATCATACGTTTCCACGGTAGCAAACAACTATACACAAAGCCTTTCTTTGCAAGCGGTTAAGCTAGTTTTTCAAAATCTCGAAAGAGCTTATAAAAATGGTGCAAACGACCCGCAAGCACGCGAAAATATGGCTGATGCTTCTGCAATTGCAGGCATGGCTTTTGGAAACGGTTTCTTAGGCATTTGCCATTCTACAGCCCACAAGATAGGCGCTACATTTAATATACCACACGGGGTTGCAAACGGTCTGATGCTAGAAGAGGCAATACGCTTCAACATGACCGAGCGACCTGTAAAAATGAGTGCCTTCCCACAATATACGCACCCCACCGCAAAAGAACGCTACGCAGAGATAGCAGATTTTATGGGCTTTGGCGGCAAAACAGCCGATGAAAAAGTGGAAAACTTTATAAAAGAGTGGCGCAAGCTAAAAAAAGCTATAGAAATTCCGGACTCTATAAAAGATTTCGGTGTATCAGAAGCCGATTTTATGGCAAAGTTGGACTACATAGCAGAAAATGCGTTTGACGACCAGTGTACAAGTGCAAACCCACGCTACCCACTGATCAAAGAGCTAAGAGAAATATATCTGACAGCATATTATGGACGTAAATAGACTTCCTGCGAAACCCCGCAAGACAGATTTTGAACGCGAGAACACTTCACCTCGCGTTCAAAATCGTAGCGAACGGAATAGTTTAGCAAGAAGTCTAGTTTTTTAAAAAACCGCCCTAGCTCGGACATTTTTCGCTTGCTTCGCTATCGAGCATACTGTATAATGGGGTTATCTTTCTAATCATAGGATTTTTTTCTATTTTTTCGGTTTTTCTAATATAAAATATCACATAGAGTCACACATCGGGTGTGACATAGAGAGTGACATAGAGCGTTTCAAAGTTCGCATTAGAACGGCTATAATTTGCACCAAAAACCCGCTTATTGCACCATTTCGACCTTTGACCTTCACCCGTTCTGAAATTTTTCCAACGCATGAAAACATGAAGAATAAAGAGTGTTTTTTCTTCATGTTTTGTGTGCTTTTTTATAGAGGCAACCTCCAAAAGCTATGTTTTTCGTGTGATTTTTAAAAAAGTATTTTCGATTTATGAGACCTATATGCCAAATGCTGAAATAATTGCACTTTCGCCGATTCTGTCGCTTGGGGACTGTGTAAATTGGGGGATGTTGCGGAAAAAGTAACCGAGAAAAATAAGAACGGCGAATTTATTGAAACTCTTACAAACTCAGCAGAACATGGAATTATTAGTCAGCGAGATTTTTTTGACAAAGACATTTCTAATGCAAAAAATCTGGACACATACTATGTAGTTCGTCCAGATGACTTTGTTTATAATCCTCGCATCTCTAACAGTGCACCTGTTGGCCCGATAAAGCGGAATTTGTTAGGACGCACAGGTGTAATGTCACCACTATACTACGTTTTTCGCTTGAATAAGCATAATGCCACTTTTGTTGAAAAATATTTTGATACTACTTATTGGCATATTTTTATGCAGATGAACGGTGATAGTGGTGTACGTTCAGATAGATTCAATATCAAAGATAGTTTATTTGAAGAAATACCACTACCATTTCCCTCAATCGCCGAACAAACCGCCATCGGCAATTTCTTCCGCACTCTTGAGGATCTCATTACATTCCAACAGCGTAAGCTGGGTGTGCTGAAAGAGCTAAAGAAAGGGTATCTGCAACAGATGTTTCCGCAGAGCGGGGA
>WRKF01000105.1 GCA_009778165.1 Defluviitaleaceae bacterium | reverse complement strand
ACAAGCGGCTCGCCAATGTGCAATAAACGCAGTAGCTGCTCTAAACAGCCAAATTGACTTGGACGATATAAAATCTATTGTGAAAGTACAGGTATTTGTTAATTGTACAGAGGATTTTATCCAAAGCCCGGAAGTTGCCAACGGTGCGTCGGAGCTTTTGGTAGAAGTTTTTGGTGAAGCAGGAAGACACACAAGAGCCGCTGTAGGAGTTTACCAATTACCAAAAGGTGCAGCTGTTGAAGTAGATTTGATTGCGGAAATTTAGTTGCAAAAAATAATCGGGTAAGAGGCTACTCCATTTAGTTGAGTAGCCTCCCTTGAAAGGAAAAAATATATGCCAACCGCAACCGAAATAGCAATAAAGGAAGGTAAAGAAAATGAGCTCAGAAGAATTTTAAGGCTAGTCGAAAAGGCAGAAAAAGACGGCAAAACAGCAAAAGAAATTGTAGAACTAATAGAAGCCCAACTAGAAAAGTAAAAAAACACAATAAGAGGTTAATATGGTAAATAAGACTAAATTAACGATATATGGGATGTTTCTGTTCATTGGGGTTATTATATTTTTTTCAGTATATTCTACGCTTGAAAGGCATGATATAGTATTAGAAATAACTCCTTACTACAATTTAATTTATGACGATAATCCGAATGTTTATATACAGATGAGGCTCACAAACTATTCAAGTGGTACCTTTATGTATGGTCTTAGATTTGATCTGTATAGAAAAGAGAATGCCGGGTGGGTAAGGGTTTCTCAAAAAGAAAATGTAGCCATAATTGATTTAGGACTTGTACTATATCCCTATTCTTACGAGGTATTTGGGAGTATAGATTTAAATAGAATGTTTGGAAATATAGCATATGGGCATTACCGTATCTCAAAATCAATAACTAGTCGTAATAGTGGCCGAATTCATCTTGTGCATGATGAATTCAAAGTAGGTTTTTAAAATTTTGTTACTGTTTTAAGTTTAACAGCCCACTATAGCAAATTAACTTTTCGTTGTCCCTTTTAAATCACGAAAGTTAATTTTCTTTCATCAATTTGGCACCTTGTTATCTTTAAAAGTTGGGCCAACCGTTAAGAAAAGTGCCATACGTAGCGGTAGAACGCGACTGCGATCTAGACATGTCCAGAAACCTGGCAAAAGCGTTACAGTGGAATAGGATAGCCTGATAAATATGTTAAAAGCTATAAATCTTGGAGCGGATTTTGCTGCTCTTTGCACACTTGGGGCTTTTGGCAGAGTTCACAGTGTTTTTGATAGAACCATAAATATTCATATAAAAGGAAAAATGCCAAGCCCTTTAATTACTATAACAACTAACACAAATGATATTATGACGGCAGTTGTCATAGTAAAAGGGAACAAAACCCCATGCCACATTAACGATTCTGTTATATTGGCCAACGATGTTATATATATAAATAATACACCTTTTGTATATGGGCTTTCAAATGCAACAGTTTGGCAACCTCTAGATATAGAAACGTTAAACTTACCAAAATTAACGTGCAAAGAGGTATTTCATAGATGTAAAAAAATTGAAGCTTTTGTAACCCCTACTTATAGCCCCGAGTTTGGTTTGCTTGGTTTTTGCGTAAAAGAAATCCTTGGACATGGGATTGGCCTTACACCTTCCGGCGATGA
The DNA here is from genome assembly GCA_009778165.1 of Defluviitaleaceae bacterium. Classification (GTDB taxonomy): domain Bacteria; phylum Bacillota; class Clostridia; order Lachnospirales; family UBA5962; genus WRKF01. Next base: position 10,603 of record WRKF01000105.1, on the reverse strand, counting down.
TTTTTTAGCCGGAGTGTTGTTTGCACTTCATTTTAAGCAAAAAGTTTACAACCAACAGTACGCATACCTAAATAAAATATCAAAAGAAATACGTCAAAACATGCCTAGAATGACAAACGAGATAAGTCGGCATTTTTTAAGCTATGCAATGCAGGGCAGTTTTGGTCTTAACACACAAGATTTTTTGGTATCATTCTACAGTGAGGATTTAGAAGCGGTAAAAGCTGCTGTACAAAAAAAACTGGATTGTGGTGCAACCTCCGGTGCAGACGAGCTGCAAGGCATACTTTGGGGGTTAGAAAATGGGTCACACCTAAAATAAAGCCGAAAGGATAAGCTCTATGTTTATTACTGTTAAAGAGGCTCTGGCTTTGCCTGCAATGGCAGATGCAATATTAGTTGCCGGAAGTGAGGGGCTTGAAAGGAAAATTACATCTGTAAATATTATGGAAGTACCGGGCATTTCCAGATTTGTTAAAGAAGAAGAGTTGATTGTAACTACCATGTATCCCATTAGAGAAAATGGGAATTTGAAACTTGCACTTATCCCAAACTTGGTTGAAAAGGGAGTTTCTGCTCTTGCAATTTCCCCTCTAAACCATGACCGTGATATTCCTTCTGTAATGGTTAAATTAGCAGACGAACACGCCTTCCCGCTTATACGGCTCCCTATGGACACATCTTTTAATGAAATTTTGAACCCGATACTGGAGCAAATTTTGGACAGGAAGCATATAGAAGTAGAACATCGCTACCGTGCAAGGATTATTGGAGATTTACTTTCAGGCAAAATTTCTTCGAAATCGCAAATAATTGCTTTAAGCCAATATTACAACTGGGGGCTTTCTAAAGGTTTTTTACCAATACTAATGAAGCTTGACCCAAACGAATATGACCACTTACGGCTACAACTACACACTTTTTCTGATATTTCAGAAAAATGCGGCATTGGAGGAACAATAGCAACAGATTTTGAGTTTGGTATTTTGCTTTTAATCCCATATTCTGATACAAATAAATGCCGCACCAATCTTGAGAAGATCACTAAAACATATTTAGAGATTTTTCCCAATACGTTTTTGGGAATCGGCAGACCCATTGCTGATATTTTGGAGTTGCCCAAAGGGTTAAGAGAAGCTAAACAAGCGGCTACGCTTTCAGAAAAACTCCCGTCTTTTGGGCGTATTGTAGATTTTGACAGCTTGGGAATTTATAGAGTGTTGGCAATTGGTGATGATGAGGACTTTAACAAAAAACAAACTTTTGTTAAAGAAAAACTTTCAGCGTTGCTAGATTATGACCAAGCTAACAAAACAGATTTGTTTTTAACCTTGCAGGAATTTTTTAATGAGGGTGGCAATTCGCGTAAAGCAGCCAAAAAATTGTTTGTTCATTACAATACAATGCGAAACAGGCTGAACCTGATTGAAGAAATTTCAGGAATTGACTTGTCAGTTGCAGAAGCTAGGCTTGAAATGCAAGTGGCTATAAAAATCGCCGCTATACTGTGATACCATCACAATATAGCGGCGATTTTTATATGTTGTATGCACATTGCGAAAGTTTTCAATTTGTGATAGTCTAGTATTCTGTAGAGGGACATGTTGATTGGAGTGTGTTCCCACTATGAAAAAATGCTCTTTGTGGGATTTGGGGGCAACTCCAAGATTTTCAACGAGTTCAAGACACTATACGTTTTTTAACACACCGTTTTTAAGGAGGCAACATTTTGGTTGTATTAACAAAAATCAAAAAACGACTATATCAGGATTCACTAAAACTTATGCGTGTGTCGGCAGAAATAAAGGAAATGCCGGGCATTGAACAAGCTTTTGCATTTATGGCTACAGAGATTAACAAAAAGACACGCATGCAAGAATCTTTGATGGGCAACGATGTTTTGGCGGCCGGCTCTGACGATTTAGTACTCCTTGTAGAAGCCGATAATGAAGCATCCGGTCAAGAAGCGTTGGAGCAGTTCGAAAAAAAGATTAGCTCAAGCACTGCATCTTTGCAAAAAGATAATAGTGGGAATTACTCCGAGGCTTTACCGACCACTTTTGAACAAGGTAAGGCGTATATTGATGCAAATTTGGCCGTTATTTCTGTACCCGGTCCATATGCAGCTGTGCAAGCCATGACGGCTCTATCGCAAAATATGAATGTTTTGCTTTTTAGCGACAATGTTTCTATTGAGGAAGAGATAACAATAAAAGATTTTGCAGCAAAAAAAGGTTTGATTGTGATGGGCCCGGATTGCGGAACAGCAATAATAAATGGCGTACCCCTTTGTTTTGCCAACGTTGTTAAAAGAGGTAAGATTGGTGTAATAGGGGCTTCAGGTACGGGCATGCAAGAGCTTACGGTTTTACTGGATTCTGCCGGTTGTGGTATAGCGCATGCTATAGGAACAGGCGGTCGCGACCTAAGCAAAGAAGTAGCGGGACGCACGGCATTGTCTGCTCTGAAATTATTGGAGCAAGATCCAAACACAGAAATTATTGCCATTATCTCCAAACCGCCGGCACAAAGTGTGGCAGATAAAGTTATTGAGGCAGTAAAAGCTATCGGCAAACCTGCTGTGTTGGCGTTTTTGGGTGCTACCACCAACAAAATTGCCGATAATATTTACATAGCCGGAACTATCGAAGAAGCAGCTGCAAAAATAACGGCTATACACAAGGGAAACAATCCGGAAGAAACTACGGTACTTTACGAACGCAAACCAATAGATAATATTTTGGTAGAAGCAAGCAAGCTGATAACCAGTCAAAAAACTATTAAAGGGCTATATACAGGCGGCACACTGGCAAGCGAAGCCAAACATATTCTTGTCGGTTTAAATGCCGATGTTATTGATCTTGGCGACGACGAATACACACGGGGGGCATTGCACCCTATGATAGACCCCACCAAACGAGGTCAATTCGTTATGCAAGCGTTTAGCGATGACACCATTGGTGTAGTATTGTGCGATGTGGTAATAGGCTACGGAAGCCATCCGGACCCCGCTTTTGAGCTGGCAAAAGATATAAAAGCCGCAAGAGAAAAGTATGGTTTGCACAAAATTGTAATTGCCAGTGTAACAGGTACAGAAAACGACCCACAAGTAAAAAGTGTTCAAATAAAAAAACTGGAAGATGCAGGCATATTTGTGTTTTCGTCAAATCAGTACGCAGCAGAAGTTGCTAAGAGTTTATCGGAGAGTATAGCATGACTAATAATCTTTTGAAACAGAAACCTAAAATAATAAACGCAGGGCTGGAAATTTTCGCAAAAGAACTGCAAGGAAACAATGTTGAGGCTGTTAACCTTGACTGGCGGCCACCGGGTGGCGGCAAAATGGATATAAACATAAAGTTAAAAGAAGTTTTGACCCGTAAAGATATTATTGATGCTGCAAACAAAAAAGCACTGGAAAAGGTACTTTCTGCTCAGCCGGTTTGGACAGACGTGGGTCTGGCCAAGGATGTTATTCCCGGTTTTACAGACAACACCATAGCTCATGCCGGCCCTCCGGTAACATGGGAAAAAATGTGCGGTCCAATGCAGGGGTCGGTAATTGGTGCACTAATTTATGAAGGCAAGGCAAAAAATGAACAAGAAGCACGCAAAGTTGCGCCAACAATAGACTTTGTACCCTGCCACCATCTTAATGCAGTTGGTCCAATGACAGGTGTATTTTCTGCCAATATGCCTACTCTTGTTGTTGTAAACGAAGAAAATGGCAACGTTGCATATTCGCCTTTTAATTTTGAGGGCAAAGGCAAGCCATTTTCTTTTGGGGCTTTTGGTGAGGACACACAAGAGAATTTGCGGTATTTGCATGACATAATGTTACCTACGCTTAAAAAAATGTTTAATGCAAGAGGCGAAGGTATTGATCTAAAAATCATTATTGCACAGGCTCTACACATGGGGGACGACTGCCATAATCGGCTTATTGCCGCAACAGGACAACTCTGGAAAACAATGGTTCCGGAGCTTGCAAAGGCCGGCACGCCGCACGAAATTCTAACACGGTTAGCATATACTATGTACTTCAACAACTGGTATTTTCTTAATCTTTCTATGGCTGCCAGCAAAGCTACTATGGACGCAGCAAGAGATATAGAAAATTCTACACTTGTTACTGCAATGGCAAGAAATGGCACAGAGGTTGGTATACAAGTGAGCGGTATGGGCAACAAATGGTTTACCGCAAAAGCACCTAAAGTTCGCGGCAAATATTTTCCTGGCTTTACTGACGACGATGCCAACCCGGATATGGGTGACTCTGCTATAACAGAAACTGCAGGTATTGGTGCATTTGCAATGGCAGCAGCTTTACCAATGACACAACTCGTGGGCGGAAGTGTGCAGGATGCGATTGGTTTTACCAGGGATATGCGAAAAATAACTTTGGGAGAAAGTCGTAATTTCACCATTCCTACGCTTAATTTTGTAGGAGCCCCAACAGGCATTGACGTGATTAAAGTTATAGAAACAGGGCTAGAACCCATTATAAACACAGGTATTGCCCACAAAGTGGCAGGTCATGGTATAGTGGGTGCAGGTTTGGTAAACATGCCTATAGAAGTGTTTGAAAAGGCTTTGTTTGAAATGTAGTTTTATGTAGTTTCATTTTTTAGGGAGGATAAATAGCATGTGGAAATATATCCTTAAAAGGCTGCTTGCCCTAATTCCTGTTGTTGCCGGGGTTATTCTTATTGTTTATCTTATTTTGAATATTGCCCCTGGCGACCCTGCCAGAATCGCACTTGGCGACGAAGTTTCAGCAGAGGTATTGCACCAGTGGCGTGAGGAGCACGGTCTTAACGACCCTATATTAATTCGCTATTTAAGATATTTAGCGGGGTTTTTTACGGGCGATTTCGGCAATTCTTTTTCGCCTTTGCAAACTCCTGTTTTTGATGAAATTATGGCGAGGTTTCCATACACAATATTTTTATCTGTTGTTGCTATGGTTATAACTTTCGTTTTGGCTTTTCCGTTAGGTATTTTGGCTGCTATAAAACAGAACACTTGGTTTGATAGCATATCTATGTTTGTTTCCCTTATAGGTGTGTCTATGCCCATATTTTGGCTAGGTATGCTACTTTTGCTTTGGTTTTCTTTAGGGTTAGGTTGGTTTCCGTCTTTTGGTGCCGATTCGTTCGCAGCTGTTGTTTTACCTGCTGTTTCCCTAGGGTTTAGCTCTATGGCCAGCATGGCGCGTACCACTCGCTCGTCTATGCTGGAAGTTGTACGGCAAGACTATATTCGTACTGCACGTGCGAAGGGCATTGGTTACGGCAGGGTCATACGCAAGCATGCTATACGCAACTCTCTTATTCCCACTTTAACAATAGCAGGGATCCAAATAGGCAATCTGCTGACAGGCACTGTAATTGTGGAGCAGGTTTTTGCGTGGCCGGGTATCGGTAGCCTAATGATACAGAGTATTTTGGCACGAGATTTTCCCATGGTGTTAGGTTGTATGGTTCTGTTTACTCTAATCTTTGCAATAATCAATCTCATTGTAGACCTTGCGTACGCATATGTTGACCCGCGTATTAGGGCGCAATATTCATAGGGGGTATCAATATGAATGTACTTTCTACCGGTTCTCAGGCACTTGGAAAAACAGCGCAACCAAAAAAGAGAAGCCAGTGGGCAGATGTGTGGCGCAGACTAAAAAGAAATAAAATGGCGATTGCAGGCCTTATAATCTTTTTGCTACTTTGCACGGCCGCTATTACAGCCCCACTATTTTATAACTTCGACACCGACATTGTGAGTATAAATATACCTAACCGACTACAACCTCCTTCTGCACAAAATTGGTTTGGAACAGATGAAATGGGGCGTGATATTTTTGCAAGGGTTGTTTGGGGTTCTCGCATGTCGCTTTTTATCGGCATTACCTCAGCTGCATTTGCCCTAATTATTGGCGGTTTTTTCGGTGCTATAGCAGGTTACTTTGGCAAAATGTCAGATAGCATAATAATGCGTGTTATGGACATTTTTCAGGCTATACCGGGTACTCTTTTAGCAATATGTATTGCGGCCGCTTTGGGTCCCAGTGTTATAAATTTAATTATTGCACTCTCAGTGTCATTTGCACCATCATTTGCCAGAGTAGTGCGTGCGCCAATCCTTACCATTAGGGAGGTCGAATATATAGAGGCAGCAAAAGCAATCGGTGCAAAACCCAGAACCATTATATTCAACCATGTTTTGCCAAACTGCCTTGCTCCTATTATTGTTCATACAACTTTGGCTATAGCAATTATGATACTTATTACATCCGGGCTTAGTTTTCTTGGGCTTGGCATTCAACCTCCTATGCCGGAATGGGGTTCTTTGCTTGCCGGAGCACGCGGACACATTCGTGACCATAGCTATATGGCTTTTTTTCCGGGTGCAGCAATAATGCTGACTATACTATCCCTAAACCTTCTTGGAGATGGTCTTAGGGATGCACTTGACCCAAGGCTAAAATAAGGAGGAACGATTAGTGGATACAAGTAGTGACAGCAATGTGAGCAATTTGGCATTAGAGATAAATGACCTTGTTGTTGAGTACCGCACATACGAAGGTGTTGTTCATGCGCTTAATGGTATGAATATACAGGTAGAAACGGGAAAAACTCTTGGGTTGGTTGGTGAAACCGGTGCAGGTAAAACTACCACAGGACTGTCGGTTTTGCGGCTTGTTCCTGATCCGCCGGGAATTATTTTGTGCGGTAAAATCAAGTTAAACGGCGAAGATATATTGGCAAAAACAGAAAAAGAGATGCAAAAAATTCGTGGCAAAGTAGTTTCTATGATTTTTCAAGACCCCATGACAAGCCTTAACCCCGTAATGACAGTAGAAGAACAGATAGCAGAAGTTATCGAACATCATGAAAGTATTACAAAAGAACAATCTATTAAAAAAGCGCGCGAAATGTTGGAGCTGGTTGGAATTGCCGGCACTAGAGGTAACGAATACCCTCACCAGTTTTCCGGAGGCATGAAACAACGCGTTGTTATCGCAATTGCGCTTGCGTGCAGCCCCAGTCTACTTATAGCAGACGAGCCAACAACCGCTCTGGATGTTACAATACAAGCACAAGTGCTTGAGATGATGAAAAACTTGCGAGAAAAATACAAAACTTCTATGCTTATGATTACTCACGATCTTGGTATTGTTGCTGAAATTTGTGATATGGTTTCTATTGTGTATGCCGGCAGAGTTGTAGAGCATGGCACGTTAGAAGACATTTTTGACAACACCAGGCATCCGTATACAGAAGGGCTGTTTAACTCCCTTCCTAATCTTGCAGACAGAAAGACCAAGCTAAAGCCAATTAAAGGGCTTATGCCTGATCCAAGCAATTTGCCTGCGGGTTGTCCCTTTCACCCCCGTTGTGGTTATGTGTTGGATATTTGCAACAAAGAAAAGCCACAAAAAATCTATAGAACAGATAAGCATTATACTGAATGCCATCTTTATAGCAGCAAAAGCATGGTAGAGGGGAAGGTGATTGGACGATGAGCAAACCACAGCCATTACCACTAATAGAGGCAAAAAATCTAAAAAAATATTTTAAGACAAAGAGAGGTATGTTACATGCAGTTGATGATGTTTCCTTTACTATAGAACGTGGCAAAACTCTAGGTATTGTGGGAGAATCCGGTTGCGGCAAGTCCACTATGGGTCGCACTATCCTTCGTTTGCTTGAACCTACAGCGGGACAGGTGTACTTTGAGGGAGAGGAAATTACAGCTTTTAGCCAATCACAAATGTATAAAAAACGCAAAGATATTCAGATAATTTTTCAAGATCCTTTTTCGTCCCTTAATCCTCGCAAAACGGTAAGTGAGGCCATTAGCGAACCTTTAAAAATCAACAAAATCATAACTAACAAAGAAAAGCGTATGGAAAAAGTTCTGGCGGTGATGGATTTGGTTGGTCTTGCTGAACGTCTTGCCAATACCTATCCCCACGAGCTTGACGGCGGAAGGCGACAGCGTATAGGAATAGCTCGTGCTTTGGCACTGGACCCAAAATTTATTGTTTGTGACGAGCCGGTTTCGGCTCTTGATGTTTCTATACAGGCTCAGATACTAAACTTAATGAAAGAGCTTCAAGAAACCCTGGGGCTCACCTACATGTTCATAACTCATGACCTATCCGTTGTGAATCATTTTTCGGATGAAATTGCGGTTATGTACCTTGGCAGGTTTATAGAAAAAGCCCCTGCGGAAGAATTGTTTGAGAATCCAATACACCCATACACAAAGGCACTGCTTTCTGCTATACCAATGCCCAATTTGCACCACAAAATGCAGCGTATACTTCTTAGTGGAGAGGTAGCCTCGCCAATAGAACCGCCAAGTGCGTGTCGTTTTGCCCCCAGGTGTAACATGTGCATGGAAAAATGCAAAGTTTCCGAACCGGCTTTTGTAGAAGTGTCGCCCGGGCATTATGTTTCTTGTTTTTTGGCAAACGATAAAGCGAGAGAGGGATAAAAACTAAAGGTGCTGCCCCATTATAAGGCAGCACCATATTTTTTTGATTTTAAGATTTAAGATTAAAGATTATTCTAAGAGTTTAATCTAACCAAAAAACCATGTTAAGATAAAGCGGAAAATCGGTTGCGGGATGTTCCGGAACAACAAGATTAGCGTTATGAGCTCTAATTAGCGTGGCAGTATGCAACGGTATCTGGTAACTATTTTGGTTAGCGATAATAACAGCATCCGCAAGCAGGTTGTTTCTTGCGTTATCATCATTTACCTCCGCAGTAGCTCTGTCAATCAAATTGTCTATTTCTGCATTGTCTACACGGCTTCGGTTTGTTGTTCCTATGCTTACACTGTGGAACTGCGTTCGCATAAACCCAAGCAAAGATGATTGTGTAAAACCAAAGATACCGGCTTCAAAGTCGCCACTGTTTAGCAGACCGTTTATAGCCTGTGCATCTTGCATACGAATTGTGACAGGTATACCAACGGCACTCAAATTAGCTTGAATAACTTCGGCCATGGTTGACCTTGGACCTGCATGGGTAACTATTTCAAAGCCAAGGGATGCAGGGTCTATGCCATGTTCTTCCATTAGAGCTATGGATCCCTGTGGGTCAAATGTATGTGCGCCAATCTCTGAGGCACCAATAAACGGCATAGGAGCTTGGCTCCAAGTAGCGTCTATAAACCCATCGTGGGCTGCCCACACCATGGATTCTTTGTCGATAGCCATCGCAATTGCACGGCGTTTTTCCGGTGTGTCAAACTGTGGTAGTGTGTTGTTTAGCCACATAATATTATGCTGTGTGCCGGGAACGTTAACAAGGCTAAAGTTTGGATCGGCATCTATCCTGGCAATATCCGAAGACTGTAACATCACGTTATAGTCAATCTCGCCTGTTTCCAGGGCAACCGTTCTGGCGAACCCGTCGGGAATAATCTGTATTGTAACAGATTCTACTCTGGCCGCGCGCTCTTGGTCAAAATAGTCCTCAAAAGCTGTAAAGAATAAAGAAGAACCTCTTGTCCAATTTTCAAAAACAAAAGGACCGGAACCAACAGGGTTTTCATTAAAATCGTGCCCTGCTTCAATTAAGGACCTAGGCATAATAAAATTTGCACTACTGGCCAGGTCTATAAAAAGCATGGCGTTAGGATAACCTGTGTCAATACGAACGGTGTATCTGTCAACCACCTCAAAATCTGAAAAACTTCTGTGGGAGTTGATAGATTCAGGGTAGGTTCTTGCATATGCAAAAGATGCCACAATGTCTTCGGCTGTCATTTCTTCACCATTGTGGAATCTTATGCCCTCGTGAATTGTAAATTCAAAAACGGTGTCGCTAACGGCCTGCCATTCGGACACAAGATCAGGAACCGGCATAAGGGTTTCTGTGTCGATTCTAAATAGGCCATTGTGTGTCATAGATGTAACGTAAAAAGCAGCTGAAATGATTGCTTGTGGCGGAGAAAGTACAGGAGGTTCGGCTGCAAAGGCTACTACAATACCTCTTCCCAAACCTGCTTCGATTGATGGTGGCTCTAAAACCGGTGCCTGCTGCTGCGGGGTTACTGTGTCTGTCGGTGCAGGTTGGGGGTCTGTACCGCCAATACCGCAAGCAGTAAAAGCAAGCATACCGACCAATACTAGGGTTAAACTTAATTTTTTCTTCATAATGGATCACCTCACATAGTAGTTTGTGGATGGGTAATGGGGCATAGGTCACTCCCGATTTGTTAATTTAATTTCCGTTGAGAATTTAAAAATTCTTATTCGTAATTAAATTAAACTGCTGTATTTCAACATTACCCTGTTGACTATACTATAGCAAAACCGCCACAATAAAGCAATATTGCTACTATACAAAAAAATGAACCATTGTTTGTGATATTGTCATAAATGTTGCACTTGTCTAAATAGACAGACTATTCTTAGAAACCTTTGTGTTGTCTCTACTTGACGATGTGCTATTAACAGTTGGCGGAGAACTGCTCTATGCCGGCAAACTGGGAAAAGATATTACGTTGGAACAAGGAAAACAAGCGGCTCGCCAATGTGCAATAAACGCAGTAGCTGCTCTAAACAGCCAAATTGACTTGGACGATA
>WRKF01000104.1 GCA_009778165.1 Defluviitaleaceae bacterium | reverse complement strand
TTAGCTTTATAACAAAAACACCCCCCGCCGCTGTACTCATAAAAAAGGCTGTGGGGATAGAGTCCGGCTCAGCTGTACCAAATTTAACAAAAGTTGCTACCATATCTAACGCTGATTTGGAAAAAATAGCTGCCACCAAAATGGAAGATTTGAATGCCGCCAATTTGGAAACGGCAAAAAGCATGATAGCCGGCACTGCCCGAAGCATGGGCATTACGGTAGAGGGTTAAAAATTCTTTAGGAGGAAATAATGAAAAGAGGAAAGAAGTACAAAGAAAAAGCACAGCTAGTAGACAAAATATCTCTTTACGACCCAAAAGAAGCAATAGACCTTGCCTGCAAAGCATCCTTTGCTAAGTTTGACGAAACAGTAGAAACCCATATACGCCTTGGGGTGGATGGCAGACATGCGGATCAGCAGGTGCGTGGTGCAGTTGTGTTACCAAACGGCACAGGCAAAAAGGTAAAGATATTGGTTTTCGCAAAGGCAGACAAGGCAAAAGAAGCAGAAGATGCCGGTGCTGACTATGTTGGTGCAGAAGATATGGTTGCAAAAATCCAAAACGAAAACTGGTTCGATTTTAACGTGGTTGTTGCCACTCCGGACATGATGTCTGTTGTTGGGCGGTTGGGTAAGGTTTTGGGCCCAAAGGGGTTAATGCCTAATCCAAAAGCCGGAACTGTTACGGCAGATGTTAAAAACGCCATAGCGGAAATAAAATCCGGTAAGATAGAGTATCGTTTGGATAAAACCAATATTATTCATGTACCCATTGGCAAAGTTAGCTTTGGTAATGACAAATTGCAAGAAAATTTTGCAACTTTGATTGGTGCTATAATAAAAGCGAAACCTTCTGCTGCAAAGGGTACATATCTACGTAGCGTTAGTGTTTCCACTACAATGGGGCCCGGTGTTAAAGTGAACCCACTGCGAGCTAACGAAGCGGCGGGCTAAACAATGATAGCCACAGGCTCGTTGTTACTCTATATTTTGAATATATAAATTTCTCCATAGACAGTAGGAGCTTAGGGATTAACAAATTCCCTCAAGCGTAATCGACCGGGTTTCTGTGTAAGCCCATATCCTACCGAGGATGCTTTTATTGCTTTTTTGTGTAAAGCCCCTACTGTTTGTGAGGGGCTTTTTATAGTGGAGTGTATTTTCACCCACACTAATTGATTATAGCAAAGGAGGTGAAAAAGACAAATGCCAAAAATTGAGCAAAAGCAAGTTGTAATAAATGAAATAAAAGGCAAATTGGACAAAGCTGTTTCTGTTGTTTTGGTAGATGCCAGAGGCGTTACTGTAGAGCAAGATACTGTTTTGCGACGCAAGTTTAGAGAAGCTGATGTAGACTACAAAGTTTATAAAAACTCCATGTTGGAGTTTGCTGTAAAAGATACTCAGTTTGAAGGGCTTGGACAATATTTGGTTGGCCCTACAACCATTGCCCTTTCTTATGGAGAAGCTACAGCGGCTGCAGCAATAATAGCAAAGGAAAGCAAGACAGTAAAAGCACTGGAGTTTAAAGCAGGTTTTGTTGACGGAGTGCTATATGACGCAGTGGGCATAGAAACCATCGCTAACATTCCACCAAAAGAAGAACTGCTTTCCCGACTGCTCGGCTCTTTCAAATCGCCAATGTCTACATTTGCAAGGCTTATTGACCAAGTGGCACAGAGCAAAGCGGAGTAGTAAAAACCAATTCGCACACACATAAATAAAACAAACAATGATGAAAATAAAACGAAAATAAAAAAGGAGATAATATAATGGCAAAATTAACAATTGACGAAATAATCGCAGCAGTTAAGGAACTAACTGTGTTGGAGCTTAACGACCTAGTAAAAAAAGCTGAAGAGGAGTTTGGTGTTTCTGCTGCTGCCGGCATGGTAGTAGCTGCTGCCGGCGGCGGTGCTGCTGCGGCAGAAGAGGAAAAAACAGACTTTGACCTAGAACTTACTGCTGTTGGTTCAGAAAAAATAAAAGTAATAAAAGCCGTTAGGGAAATAACCGGTCTTGGCTTGAAAGAAGCAAAAGAAGCAGTTGATGGTGCACCAAAAATTCTTAGAGAGGGTATACCAAAAGATGAAGCCGACAAACTTAAAGCCAAGTTGGAAGAGGTTGGAGCACAGGTTACACTCAAATAATTGTAAAAAAGGGATATATTACAGTCCTTTCAGTTATAGCGTATAGCGAATCGATCTTTTTTGAAGGGTATTGCGTAGCTTTAATGTTTTAAAGTAGCTGCGCAATGCCTTCGGTGGTTAATATATTATATAGCTGAAGGAGTTTTAAATGTGTGCCGAAAGTGTAGTAGGTAGAATATTGATTTTTACAGTTTTATTTTTAGTTGCAGGTTTTTTGATTCTAATAAAAGGTGCAGATATATTTGTTGATGCAAGTGTTCAAATAGCTCGTATTTTTAAAATACCAAACATCATAATAGGGCTAACTATAGTAAGTTTAGGGACAGGCGCACCGGAGATAACGGTTAGCCTGTTGGCTGGCATTCAGGGAAATAGCCATTTGGTAATGGGCAATTTAGTAGGGTCAAATATTTTCAATACAATGTTTATATTGGGTATATGCGGGTTAATTGCACCATTAAAGATAAATTTCAAACAGATAAAGTGGGATTTTGTTGCTTCTGTGTTAGCTGCCATAGCCGTGCTTGCAATACTAATTTTGAGCGAAGCATATATACCGCGGTTTGTCGGTGGTCTGCTTTTGATTGGGTTTACCGCTTACATGTCATACACAATACGCCACAATATGGCGAATTCTGATGATAAAAGCACAGAAAAACCAAGCAAATCTAAGTTGAGCAGTGTGGTGTTTTGTTTGCTTGGTTTGGGGATGGTAATAGGAGGAGCACACCTTGCTGTAGAAAATGCAATTACTATCGCAGAGAGCTTGGGAGTTTCTGAACGTGTTATAGGACTTACTATAATTGCAATAGGCACAGGGTTGCCGGAGCTAATGACATCTGTTGTTGCGTTCAAAAAGGGGCAAGGAGAGATTGCATTAGGTAATATAATAGGGTCAAATGTTTTGAATTTGCTACTTGTGCTAGGCTTAACAAGTGCCATAAGTTTAATATATGTGGATCCTGCATTTATAATAGACACCGTTTTCTTGGTTATAGTGAGTATAATCACATTAGTTTTTATTTACACAGGCCAAAAAGTTACCCGTTGGGAAGGTGCATTATTAATGGGTCTATATATTGGCTACATGGTGCTTTTGATTTAAAACCAAAGCCCAAAAACAATAATCAACACATAACCAAGCACATAGCTACCATTAAACAGCACCATATTTTTTAAAGAATACACAAAACTAAAAGGTTGAGGAACTATACCCCTGTGAGCCTTTAAGTTTTTGTGTATTTTTGGTAGTGTGGCAAAAGTGATTAGCACAGGCCAACCAAAAACCTCAAAAAATACACCAATCAATATTATAACGTAACAGGCATACATCAAAACAGAAAATAATATTATACCCGCTTTTGTCCCTATGTAGTATACGAGGGTGTAGCGGTGGTTTTTAATATCTGATTGCAAATCCCGCAGGTTGTTTTCTAGCATAATATTTGCTATTGTAAATACAATGGGCAATGATGCCAGTAGCATGGCAAGCACAGCCCATAAACTACCCGTAACCAAAAACGTGCCTTGCGCAAAATCTATATCTACAAAAAAAACATTTGGGCTGATTGTGTTTATGTATACAACCATCGCAAAAATGCCTAGCCCCATTGTGAAACCGCTAAACAACTCCCCAAGGGGCATACGAGAAAGAGGTACGGGGCCAAATGTGTAAAACACACCAATAAAACAGCACACCAACCCCATAAACAAAAGTGCCCATCCCGTAAAATAAACAAGGATAAACCCAAGAGTAGCAGAAACAGTTATCATAAAAATTATAAGACCTGCAACCAACCCTTGGGAAAGGTTTTCTCGTCCTATCACATTTTCTTTGTACTTATAATTATCAGACTTTGCTTTCACAAAGTCCATGTAATTGTTTATTGCTGTTACTGTCATATCAAAAATTATCATTGCCACAAAAAACAGGGCAGTGTATCCCAAGTTAAAAGAGTTAAAATATGTAACAGAAAATAAAACTCCAACAACAAAGGGAATTACACTCGCAATTTTTGTTTTTATTTCTACAACTTCTAAAAAATTTCTAAATGTCATAAAACGAACCGTTTCTAGCTTTCAAGCAAAATGGCAATTTCCTTCATCTTTTCCGGTACATTAACGCTTTGTGGGCAGTCGTCAACACAAATGCCGCAATCTGTACATGCAGCCGCATTCTTGTTTTTGTCTATTGCCTTATAACTTGTTGTGAAGGTGTACATTGATCTAGTTTCCAAAAAGCCGTTATACATCATCAAAATTTTAGCTATAGGAATTTCGACCGGGCAACGAGAGCAATAATCGCACTCTGTACAAGGAACACGAGACATTTCGAGCAATTTTTTTGCTACGGTATCAACAACTTTTAGCTCCTCTTCAGACAACGGTTTCATCTTTTTGATTGTTTTAATATTGTCTTCTACTTGCTCCAAATTGGACATACCACTTAACACGTTTACCACTTCCGGTAGATTTAAAAGCCAGCGAATCGCCCAAGATGCCTGGCTTACGTTTGGGTTAGCTTCTTTTAAAATATTTCCTATGTTTTCCGGCAAACGAGACAACATGCCTCCTCGCACAGGCTCCATTGTAATAACAGGCTTTTCGTATTTTTTTATAATTTCAAACTGGTCTTTAGCCCAGCCTTTCGCCCAGTCAAAATAGTTTAACTGCAATTGTACAATATCAAAGTGGCTATGGTATTGTTCCATTATAGTTCCCAAATCTTCTGTGTTGCCATGGTAGGAAAACCCTGGGATTTTGATTTTGCCTTGTTCGCGCATTTTTTTCAAAAACTCATAACTTCCCATTTCTACATGTTTTTCGTTTTTTTCGCCGTCTATTGCATGTAGCAGATAAATATCAAAATAGTCCACACCACATTTTTCGAGCTGGTCATTAAAAATTTTCTCAACATCTTCTTTTTTGTTTACGTTCCAAATGGGGAGTTTGTCAACCAACAAATAATCTTCCCTCTTGTAGCGTTTTGTAATAGCTTCTTTAACTGCAAGCTCCGACTTTCCGTCATGGTATCCATAGGCTGTGTCAAAATAGTTATACCCCGCTTCCATATAGGCATCTACCATAGCTATTGTTTCTTCTATGTCTATTGCCCCTGTTGTGGCTGGTAATCTCATGCAGCCGAATCCCAAAATAGGTATGTTGTGTTTTTTAGCAAATTCTTGTGTTTTGTTCATTTTTGTAATCCTTTCACTAATAGTTGATTATAGTTACAAATCCAACATATATTATATTATAACATGTTTTAAGTGTTTATAGCAAATTTTCGTTAACAAAAAACGAAAATTCCCCTCTTGTTTTGTTCATATCGGCTGTTGTGTATAGCAAATTATAGCTATTCCACTTAATTTTATTTTAAAAAGGGCTAGAATTAAGTGGAATAGCTATATAATTTATTTATTAAAAATATTTCTCGGCAGAAAAAAATTTAAAGATTGCCAAACATGGGGCAAATATGTTAAAATTATAAAAATTACAGCAATAGTGATTTTGCAAGCACCAATGGAAAATCAGGAAAAAATGTGAAGCGAATTGCAGGGGTATTTTTCACATTAATCAAAACACCCATAGGAGGCATAAAGTGAAAAAAATTGCAATACTTACGAGTGGCGGTGACGCCCCTGGTATGAACTCCGTTATTAGAGCGGTTGTGCGGAGTGCGGTAAAAGAAAATTTGCAAGTAACCGGTATACGGCGTGGTTACGAGGGTCTTATTTCCGGTGATATTGAAGAAATGCGAGCAGACAGTGTTTCCGATATATCTGACCACGGCGGAACAATGCTGCTTTCTGCCCGTTGCGAGGAAATGAGAACAGAACAAGGTCTCAAAAGAGCTTACGAAATGGCAAAAATTTTTTCTTTTGATGCTCTTGTTGTCGTAGGCGGTGACGGTTCGTTTACCGGAGCAAAAAAACTCTCGGAGCTAGGGTTAAATGTTATAGGTATACCCGGCACAATAGATTTGGACATGCCCTACACAGAATATACTGTTGGTTTTGATACGGCAGTAAATACCGGCATGGAAGCCATTAGCAAAATCCGTGACACCACCTTTTCTCACGAGAGGGTTAGTATTGTAGAAGTAATGGGACGCAACTGCGGTGCAATCGCAATGTGGTGTGCTGTTGCTTCCGGTGCCGACGAGGTTTTAGTGCCGGAGGTACGGGACAAAAAGCCCGAAGACGTTATAAAACAAATATTGACCAACCGTGCTAAAGGTAAAAAGCACAACCTTATTGTTGTTGCAGAAGGAATCGGTAAAAGTCAGGAACTCGCAAGCAAAATAGAAGAAATTACTGGTATTTCCTCTCGCGCAACTATTTTAGGGCATTTGCAACGAGGAGGCGCACCGTCGGCTGTAGATAGGATACACGGCTCTGCCATGGGTAATTTTGCAGTAGAAATACTGATTGCCGGAGAAAAAAACCGTGCAATAATGGTAAAAGACGGTAAATATGGCCATATGGATATAGAGCAAGCTCTCGAGCAAACACCCGTGTTTGACCAATCAATGTACAACAGGGTAAGGAATTTGTCCCTAACTGGCTAAATTTTTTAATTTTTTGACTTTTAAACTTTCAAACAAAACTTTTTAAGGAGGCAGAAATGCGTAAAACAAGGATAATATGCACCATAGGACCAGCAACAAGCACTGTGGAGATAATGAAAGAGCTTATTGAAAGTGGTATGAATGTGGCTCGTTTTAATTTTTCCCATGGTAGCCACGACAGCCACAGAGAAATGGCCTCAAAAATGAAACAGGCCATAAAAGAAATGGATGCCCCTGTAGCCCTTATGCTTGACACAAAAGGGCCCGAAATACGCATAAAGAGCTTTAAAGATGAAATTGTAGAGCTGGAAGAAGGGCAAAAATTTACAATAACCACACGAGATATAGTTGGCGACAAAACTATCGTGGCTGTAACATACCCTGGGTTGCCAAAAGATGTAAAAAAAGGCGGCCGTATTTTGGTAGACGATGGTTTAGTGGAACTCTTTATCGAGGACATACAAGACACAGATATTCATTGCAAGGTTCTTAACAGTGGTATCTTAAAAAACAATAAGGGCGTTAACTTGCCGGAGTTTGACGTTAGTTTACCTGCTCTTACAGAAAAAGACATTAGCGACATAAAATTTGCAATAAAAGAGGACTTCCAACTTATAGCAGCAAGTTTTATTCGTTCTGCCTCTGACGTTAAGCAAATACGTCAGGTGTTAAAAGAAAACAACGGTTCGCACATAAAAATAATGGCAAAAATAGAAAATCACCAAGGTGTTAATAATATAGACGAAATACTAAAGGTTGTAGACTATGTTATGGTAGCCCGAGGTGATTTGGGTGTGGAGATTAACCCCGAAGAAGTTCCATTGGTGCAAAAGGCTCTGATACAAAAGTCAAATGCAGCCGGCATACCGGTTATTACCGCCACGCAAATGCTGGAGTCTATGATAGAAAAACCGCGCCCAACTCGTGCCGAAACAAACGACGTGGCAAACGCCATATTCGACGGCACAGATGCTATTATGCTTTCGGGAGAAACCGCCAATGGCAAATATCCGCTAGAGGCCGTTCGTATGATGGCTCGTATTGCCCTAAAAACAGAAGGCTCTATAGAATATAACACAAAGTTTAAAAATGACAGTGGAAGAGATGGGGAAATGACCCCAACCGATGCTATAGGTTACGCTTCTTCCGCTATTGCCAGAGATATTGGTGCAAATGCCATAATCACCCTTACAGAGTCCGGTTTTACCGCTCGCATGATAAGTAAGTTTAGGCCCATTACCCCAATTATCTCCATTACCCCAAACGAGGTAGTGTACAAACAGATGGCGTTGGTGTGGGGTGCTACTCCTCTTATGACAGGAAAAGCCGCTAACACAACACAGCTTTTAGAGTTTGCTATGGAAACTGTTACAAAAAGCGGGCATGTAAAAAAAGGCGACACAGTTGTTATTGTGTCCGGTATGCCTGTTGGTATTGCCGGCACAACAAATAATATCAGGGTTCATGTTATTGGCGACGATATTTAAAAAACTAGCCATAACTGACCAACATTAATTCAGCGTTCGACTTAAAAATCGCTTGTCGATTTTTAAGTCGAACCGCTACACTCAAAGCTACATTAAAGAGGTAATGAAATGAAAACGGTATTTAGTGGCATAAAGCCCACGGGAAATTTGGGGCTTGGCAATTACCTTGGTGCATTTAAGGCATGGGGAAACTTACAAAATGAATATACCTGTATATATTCTGTTGTAGATTTACATGCCCTAACAATAAGAAACGATCCGCAGACCCTAAAAGAAAACAGCAGAAAAATCATTATGCTGTACATGGCTGCGGGTATAGATCCACAAAAGAGTATAATCTATCTGCAATCTCATGTTCCGGCTCACAGTCAGCTGAGTTGGATACTGGGTTGCCATAGCTACATGGGCGAGTTAAGCCGCATGACCCAATACAAAGAAAAGTCTGAAAATAACGAAAATGTTAACGCCGGGCTGTTCACCTATCCGGTTTTAATGGCAGCAGATATTTTGCTGTATAACACCCATGTTGTGCCTGTTGGAGAAGATCAAATACAACATGTGGAGCTTGCTCGGGATATTGCTTTGCGTTTTAATAATATATATGGTAATATACTTGTTGTGCCGGAAGCAAAAACTGCAAGCAAGTTAACAGCACGGCTTAAAGGTTTGCAAAACCCCACAAAAAAAATGGATAAATCCACAAAAGACCCTCTGGACACTATTTTTTTGTTGGACACAGAGGCGGAGATTACAAAAAAGATTAAGCGAGCCGTTACCGATTCTGAAGCGCGTGTATATTACGACACAGAAAACAAACCCGGCATTAGCAATTTGCTCGCAATTTACGCCGCCATCACAAACAAAACAATAGAAGATAGTGAGCTGGATTTCCAAAACAAAAGTTATGGTGATTTTAAACAATCCCTTATAGAGGTCGTTCTTGGGGAGCTAAACCCTTTACAAAAGGAGTTCAACCGCCTAAGCCAAGATACGGCATATGTAGACAATATAATAATCAAAAATGCCCAAAGAGCCGAGGAAATAGCAGAAAAAACTCTTGCAAAAGTGCAAAATGCCTTGGGTATAGGAAAGTAGGAAAGTTCTGAATAAATCAGTAAATATTGATTAAGTCAAGTAAGCGTTGAAAAACTAGGGCAAATGTGGCACATAGTCTATTAACTTAATTTTCGTACGCCCGGAAAGGAGGGGCTTTTTATGTTTAGAAACTGCCCAAAATGTGGCAAGGTCTTTCATTATATAAACAGTCCTGTATGTGACGGTTGCATTAAGGAAGATCAAGATGTATTTGAAAAAGCGCGTCAGCACTTAAAGGAAAACCCGGGCATTAGCCTCATTAGGCTAGCAAAGGAAACAGATATTGACACAAAAAGAATCCTGCGCTATATAAGGGATGGCAAGTTGGAACTAATGAATCCTGAAATTGAGTGTGAAAAATGTAAAGCTAAAATCATCTCCGGTCGTTTTTGCCAAGAATGTGTGGAAAAAATGGGGAAAAGAGCTTTTGAGGCTGTAGCAAAAATTAAAGCGGAAAAAGTGGAAGCAAAACCAAAACCGCAAGAACGAACCCCGGAAAGGATGCACACCGACAGAAGACGAAGCTAAGAACCATAAGTCAGGGGAGAGAGGGCAGGGAACCAAAGGTGTAAAGTGTAAAAAGAAAGCAGATAAAACAGGGGACAGAAGCTAGGCTTCTGATCCCCATCTGTACGGCGTTTATGAAAAATCATAAAAAATTAAGCAATGTTAGTGTATTTATTGTGTGCATACCAACCTGCATGGATGCCCGCAGAGCAACTTCTGCTGCCAAAAGGCGTGTGGTTGCGTCTGCTATATCTATACCGATGTTTTGGGTGTATAGCTCGGTAAAGATAAGATTATCGTCTACTAACCTTCCCCCTATCATCTCCAACCGTGACATCCTTGTGCCAAGATCTGTGTGCTGACCGGAAATTATCTCGGAGTGCCCCTCAAAACGACCAATAAAGTTGTTAAAAAAGTCGTCTGTTACAGTTTCCATCATTGATGTTTCTCGTTGCAAAAAGTCATTTACTGCTCTGTCAAGTTCCTCTCCTTCGTAGCCCGCTGCCGCAAATGCTTCCCGCACATCATCGGGATGGCTGGTAGTCATACCTCTAATATCGCCTATAAGCCCTCTAAGATCGGCGAAAAACTGTGGTGTAACAGTGTTCATTGCAAGCACATTCATCGGCATTGTAGAGTGTACGCCAAACTCAAACTCCATGTCTTGGCTTTCCATGTGAAATTCCAAATCCAACCCGGGGGGCATATCAAGTGATCTCATCCATGTGCCTGACATAAACACGAGCGGGTTCATATCCCCGCGAGAAAACCCTGTTTGATTGTACGTTACTGTTATTCGTCCAACACCGGGTCCAACGGCAGGATCTTCAAACAAGTCGTCAAAATTTTCCCTGTTCAAAGTTATAATGTCGCCCGTTTCGGGATCGTGATAAATCCCGTCAGTCATTGCGTAAAAGTCTATTTCTCCGTCTTGGGGACCGCCGCTAATACGGGGCAGTACTTGGGCAGCGACCCCTCCCACATTAACGGTACTACTACCGGCAGCGTCGAGATCGCCGTTGTGCGGTAGTCTTATACGGTGGATCTGCACCACACGAAACTCCTCTGTGCCGGTGGGCGGGGAGTCCGGATGGCTTCTATCCAACATATATGTTGTTTCCATATGCTCCCTGCCAAATGTTAGTGTTAAATCGTGAAATGTAAAGTCGTTATCACGTACAAAAAATGCCGGTTGGTTTGTGCGCAAGCCGGAAAAAATATAGCGCCCTGCAAACGTTGTGTTCATTATGTCTTTTTTTTGCTCAAGTAGCTGCTCAAGTTCCCTGGCTATAATTTGCCTGTCAGACAGAATCTCTACCGCATCTACCCTGTTTATAAGATCGTATATACGTCTCATAACATCTTCCAAATCTGACATAGCCCCCTCTGTGTACTCAGTCCAAGATTGGGCTTGGTCTACATTGCGCTGGTGCTGTTCGATCTGGCTGAGAGCGTTAGAAAAGCGCAAGTGGCGGGTGGCAATAAGGGGGTTTTCGGAAGGGGTGCCAATGCGTTTGTTAACGGCTATTTGGTTCATTAACCTGTTGGCGGCAAGCTGGTTGCGATTAATGTTGCCCCGCATTGTGTTGCTTATCATTAAATTTGTAATACGCATAGTTTTCAACTCCTGTAATTACTGTAATTGCCTGTCTATCTTCGTCTTTATTACTCGTTTTTGCTGATTATCTTTTTTATTTTTTTCTTCCCTATAACTCTTTATCGACAAATTTTATTGTAGGGTTTACAGCAAAAATTGTTGGATGTATATATGAAAAAATGAGCGAACTGCTTCAAATGGCGGGAACTCATTGACTGCCACCTTTGTTATTTAGTGTTATATTAACTTCCAAACCCAAACTTCGAGCCAATTTTGTAATGAAATCTAAAGAGGGATTGTACGAGCCGCTTTCAAAACGAGAGATATTAGACTTTTGTGTACCAGCCCTCAATGCCAATTCTTCTTGTGTGATATTTTGCTGATTGCGAGCATCAATAATTTGGGCTATTAGATCATATCGTGGCTTCAATTTTTCGTATTCCATCTTAAATTCTTCATCCATCATAAGCCTATTATGGATTTCGTCAAATTTAGCACCTGCTCTAGTCATCTTTACACCTGCTTTCATAATCTTTTTTATAGTTCAAAGCTCGCTCCAATTCACGCTCAGCCGGTTTGTTAGGTTTTTTAACAAAGCCATGCAAAAGTACAAATTTATTTTTCTCGAATAGGAAGTAAAATATCCTTGTTATATCGGATGAAAACTTTTCAATTATCATGAGTTCCGCAACAATTCTTCAATACGCCCAAACAATGCCAAATCCACGGTATTCATGCGAAAACGGTCAAATCCAACGGCGGATTCCCATTCAAATAAATGCTCGTTTGTCAAATATGTAGATTCGATGCCCAAAG
>WRKF01000103.1 GCA_009778165.1 Defluviitaleaceae bacterium | reverse complement strand
TATATATATATATATATATATATATATATATATAATGTATGGTATTCCACTTAACCAATTTTTAAAATTTAATATTTGCCATGTGCACACATGGGGTTAATTTGAGTTCAAATAAGCTCAAAAGCATGTAAAGTTGAATTTTTGGCAATGTCGTAAAAGTGTTTACTGGTATTGCACAGTTTAAAGATGTGATATAATATCCTGTTTATATCAACATATTTACAGCACCGCCAAAATCTAGGAGGATAAATTTATGAAAATTTTTTCTAAAAAAAGTTTAGCAATGGTTATGGCTCTTGTAATAACATTGGGTACTGTAAGTATGGTATCTGCAACCGACCTTTGGCCAGGCGGCGGTTGGTCTGGAACGTTGGAAGACGGAACTCCTATAATGTGGGTGGTTGACGAAAACGGACAAGAATTTCGTCTTAACACATTAGAAGAACACGTGGCTTCTTTGCCTCAATCTCGTGTAGGCATAAACCCTTTAGAAACAGCTATAGGCATCGTTTTCTCTGATGACAAAAGCATAGCTGATGTAGCTCACCTAAACCTTGAGGAACAAACTCTTGGACATGTTAAAGATCTTATCTTGCAAGCGAGATATCAAATCGTATTTGCAGATGACATTTCTTGGACTGTTAATCAAGCTATAGAAATACACAACGGAGACGGAAGTATAACAACTCTGCCAGAGTTTCATGACCTGTTTCCCAGTGACTGGTATCTGCCAGCCATAGAAGAAGCAAATGCTTACCAAGGCATACAACCAGTTGGATACGAGAACATTTCTGGGTTAAGTCAACTTGTTTGGAGTAATTTGGTTAGCATACCAGTTGTTAATCATAACCAACAAGCCCCGGTATTTCAAAACTTTCACAACAATACTGGTTACGCAGCAACAATAGCTATTTCCGTGCAAACGATAAGTTTAGGAGGCCCAACAGTAAGTATAGGCATAACACAAGGTGCCCAGTCTGTAGGTTGGGCTAGCGGCTTAATGGCTGGTCAAAATGTAAGAGCAACTGCTCCTGCCGGTGCTGTGTTTGGACTTAGAGCTAGCATGACACAAATGGCTGGGCAAGCATTGTTAGCTGTACACCGTATATAGATAAAAATCAACAAAAAAGTCTTTATAACCTCATTATAGGTTGATATAGTGTAATAGATGCAACAAAACCATGTGTGCATATGGCGCGTATTAAATTATTAGCAACCTCTAAAAATCTAATGAACTTAGGTTTTTAGAGGTTGCTTGTATTATGCTAAAGGGGAAGATTTTTTGAATTTATCGTTACATTGAGGTATATCGGCTAAATCCAAAAATTTATTGACCATCGGTTCTAAATTTCCGTGCCCAAAAAAAACACAAAATTGACATTTAAAATATATATTGGTATACTGTAATCAATGATATCGCAAAAACTAACAAACTTGCGATCACACTATAATTTTTTGGAACTGCCGAATTGTGGTTTAATTTAAAAATGGGCAAGTGATTTTTAAGTTAAATGCCGAATTAAAGTTAATCGACTATATATTAAGGAGAGAACCAACTATGTACAAAATGGTCTACCTTCAAAGGGCTTTAGACGATTTAGAAGAAATTCATTTTTATGTAGCAAATGTAGCCGACATCGACCAACAAGATGCACAAGAGTTAACAGATGGTATTTTACACGCACTAAGCAATCTTGAAACATTTCCCTTTATAGGCAGTTCTGTTGCCGATAGGCTCGATATAAGGGGCGATTACCGTGTGATTATTACAAAACCCTACTTAATATTTTATAGGGTAATCACAACACAAGTAACAATCTACAGAGTATTGCACAGCAAAAGATACTATAGTGCATTGCTAGATTTATAGGAGGTATGGTCTTTTGGAACTAATATACGAAAACATAAAAGCGTTGGATGGCAAAAATATACGAATCGCTCACTCTCATGCTATTAACCCTGTTGGGGTAGTGCAATTTGTGCATGGATTTGGCGAGGGGATAGAATATTATACCCATGCTGTACAATATTTTACAAATCACAATTTGTCGTGTATTATCCATGATCAGCGGGGTTTTGGAAAAATGCCCCACCTTACCAAAAGAGCTAAGGGCAGATACCGAGGCGTTGTACCCTCCTACAAACATTTTTTGGCAGATGTGCATAGTGTACGCAACTATGTAGACAGATGGTATGATTTGCCCGTGTTTTTATACGGTTATAGCATGGGCGGAAACATCGCCGCAAATTTTTTGCTAAGAAAAGATGGGGAATATCAAAGCCTTTACAAAAAAGCGGTTTTTGTTGTACCTTGGATAAATACTTATCGCAAGTTGCCCAAAATATCTGAAAAATTAGCGTCGCTGGGTGGAAAAATAAGTCCCAAAATAAAGGTAAGCTCCCGCTTAAACCCAAGAGCAACCACAAATAACAGAGATGAAATCTATGGGCTTATTCAAGGCGAGGTGTACCATGACAGAATATCTCTGCGTATGTATAGCCAAATCGCAAGAGCCGGGGAATACGCCGCAAACAACGTTCATCGTTTAGCTTTGCCCACTTTGGTAATATGGGCAGGCAACGATGTAATTGTGTGCAATAAAGCCATACAAGACTTTATTTATAGTGCAAAGGGAAATGTGGAGGCAAAAGAATATCCGGATGCTTATCATTCTGTAATGCTTGAAGAAAATAAAGACGAGATATTGGGATACATTACAAATTTCATGAAAAAAACTTGACAATTTCTTGCAATAGTAGTATTATTACTGATAATTTAAGGTAAGTGGCAATTGCAATTTGTAATCTGTATATCAAACGTATTTTTGGAACTTTTAAGGAGGGCAAACCATTGAAACTAGATTTGTTTATAGAGGTTGATGGCAATAAGGTTCTGCACAAGTCTTTGGTTGAAAAAGTAAAAGATGTGTGGAGAGAAGAAGGTAACAGAGTAAAAGATATTGAAACGCTGGAGCTTTTTTATAAGCCCACAGAACACATTTGCTACTATGTAATAAATGGTAAGTTAAAAGGTAGTGTGCCTACTTAAACAACTATTAAAAACCATTCAGTCGACTTCCGAGTTTCCGAGCTTTTCGGAAAGGAGTCAACTGAATGGTTTTTGAAAATTACTAAACATGCATCATGTGGTGCAGTGCTTGCATTAGCACAGTTTCTACATGGCTATCGTCTAACTCATAATATACAACTTTGCCTTCTTTGCGAAATTTCACAATATCGCTTTGGCGCAAAACCCGCAACTGATGAGATACTGCACTTTGCCCTATGCCCAAGGCCGCAGATAAATCGCCAACGCATACGGGACCATCTTTTAGAGCAAACAATATTTTGAGCCGTGTAGAATCACCGAACACTTTAAAAAAATCTGCAATATCGTAAACTACCTCTTCATTGAGCATAGAATCTTTTATTTCCGAAACCTTTTGCGGATCTACGCAACAAGGTATTTTTTTTTGATTAGGATTTTCTGTAACGCTGACCACAAGCAACCTCCTGTTATATTATTGTGTGTTGATAATAAGGAAAGCAAATTAACTTTTTCGATTTAAAAGGGGCAACGAAAAGTTAATTTGCTATAGTACAGTCCTTTTTTTAATATTGCTAAGCGAAATTGCTTTCTTAATTCAGCAACTTCAAAAAAGTAAAAGGACAATGAAATACAGAACTGCTATATACCACTATACTGCCATTTGTCTTCCTAAAAATTCAGCACCTACTTGTGCCAGTTTTTCCTCTATCTCCCCCATTTTTTTTTGAGAAGATAGAAAAACGACTGCACCCAATATCTCCTCTTCGGATACTATCGGTACAATGATTTCAGCACTGTATAAGCTCGCATACAAGTCTTTGTTTGCATTATCATACTCTTCTTCCAATATTGGAACAAAATTTTCCCGAGTTCGGTCAGATATTAACACAGTGCCGGCTGTTATCGCTTCCTCTAAAGCAGAAGAAATATACTTTTCTGTAAAACCCTCTTCTTTGTTGCCGGAAACAGCTATAATCTCGCTTTTATCAGCCACACAAACTATATGCCCGGAAGTTTTCGCCAAACTGTCTGCATATTCCTTAACTAAGGATTCCAACCAACTAACGGGTGAATATTTTTTGAGTACGATTTCTCCACCCTTTTCAACGAAAATTTCTAAGGGAGTCCCCTCCATTATACGTAGTGTACGGCGCACTTCCTTAGGGATAACAATTCTACCCAAACTATCTATTTTTCTTACTATGCCTGTCTCTCTCAAGTTAACCTCCTTGGGTATGTTGACTAGCCTTAATTCGGCGTTTAACCTAAAAATTGCTTGTCGATTTTTAGGTTAAACCGCTATGAAAGGAGTCAGAATTAAGTGGAATAGCTATATGCACTGCATTTTACCTTTATTTTGCAGTTTTGTCAAATATTTTTCGTTCAGTCCCTTTTATAAGTCTGCCAATATTACCGCGATGCATGTAAAAACAAATAGTGCCAATCCCCACGCTAACCAACACTACCTCTGTAGGAAAAGCGTATATGTACAAAAAAAGAGGGGTTATTACAATAACTATAAGAGAAGCCAAAGAAACGTAGCGAGTGAAAATTACGACACCCACTCCAACAGCCATTATTGTTAGCCCCATAAGCGGATCAATAACAATAATAAGACCAGCAGTGGAAGCCATCCCCTTCCCTCCCCTAAAATTTAGATAAAAAGGGAAACAGTGACCCAAAACCACACCCAAACCTGCATAAATTCCGGCTACTACTCCTTGTTCGGGAAATATTGCTACAATAACCAAAAAAGCTGCAACCGCTTTTAAAATATCCACAACAAAAACAAAAAAGCCTGTTTTAAACCCCAATACCCGAACCACATTTGTTGTTCCGGCATTTCCCGAGCCATGCTCTCTAATATCTATACCTTTTATTTTGCCTATAATATACGCGATTTGTATCATTCCAAAACCGTAACCGATAAGTAAAGCTAATATCCTAAATATCAAATACATTTTAATCTCCCTTTTATGCTTTTGCTCTCACCAAAAAATGTATTGGGGTACCTTTAAAGCCAAATGCTTGCCTAAATTGATTTTCTATGTAGCGTTTGTAGGAAAAATGAAGAAGGTTTATATCATTCACAAACAGTACAAATGTTGGGGGTTTTACTTTCACCTGGGTTGTGTAATAAATTTTTAAAACACGCCCTTTGTCAATATGGGGTGGGCTTGCAGCAAGGGCTTCTATTAGCACATCGTTTAATATGCCTGTTGCCACACGGTGGTTGGCGTTTTGGTACGTTACGTTTATATGGTCAAAAATTGTGTTAAGCCTCTGCCCCGTTAAAGCCGAGATAAACACTTTTGGTGCATAGGGCATATATGCAAGTTCATGTTCTATATCCTTCAAAAACTTACCCATGGTACTATTGTCTTTTTCTATTGCGTCCCATTTGTTTACGACAATAATAGAGGCTTTGCCCCTTTCGTGAGCCAACCCAATTATTTTTGTGTCTTGGTCTGTTATACCATCCTCCGCAGAAATTACCAAAATACAAACATCACACCGCTCCAC
Source organism: Defluviitaleaceae bacterium (assembly GCA_009778165.1). GTDB lineage: Bacteria > Bacillota > Clostridia > Lachnospirales > UBA5962 > WRKF01. Next base: position 6,580 of record WRKF01000103.1, on the reverse strand, counting down.
AGCAGCAATGGAGCGAATCACGCTGTATCGCTCTATATTTTCTTTTACCTTGCTTTTGCGGCGAATACCTGCTGTATCTATAAAAATATATTTCTGCTCGCCTTTTTGGTAATATGTATCTATGGCATCTCGTGTGGTTCCGGGAATTTCACTTACTATTAACCTTTCCTCTCCCAAAATTTTGTTTATAATAGAAGATTTGCCCACATTTGGTTTGCCTACTATAGCCACTTTTATATATTCTTCTTCTTGTTCCCCTTCTATTTTTGGTGGTAAATGCTCCACTATTGCGTCCAGCATATCCCCCATTCCTAAAGATTGGGATGCACTAACAGGCACGGGGTCTCCCAACCCAAGAGAATAAAAGTCGTATAACTCTGGGGGCATACCCATTTGCTGATTGTCTATTTTGTTTGCCACAAGCACAATTGGCTTTTGGCTTTTGCGTAGCAGTTTGGCTACATCTTCGTCCCCCTCTACTACCCCCGCTTTACCATCCACAACAAAAACTATAACACTTGCCAAATCTATTGCAAGCTGAGCTTGGTTATAAATGTGTTTGAGAATAATATCATCCCCTCGGTCCAATCCCCCTGTGTCTACCAAGGTAAATTCATAGTTTCGCCACCATGTTTCAGCATATATACGATCCCGGGTTACCCCGGGGGTATCATCCTCTATAGAAAGACGCTGCCCCACAATTTTATTAAATAATGTGGATTTACCTACGTTTGGGCGACCCACTACTGCTACTAAATGCTTCATATTAAAAACACCTCTCTATATTTATGTTTAAATGTTTAAAATGGGGCATCTTCAAGAGCCTGTTCAAATTCTATATATGCAATCCCGGCAATCCCGGCAACCCCAAAATTTTATCCAAAAACTCTTTGCCATCCACATCAGTTGGTACTACATTTACATCTAAGGCTTTTTGTATATCCTTTACCGATACGTTATCCAAAAATATATCCTCGTTGCTTTTTAGCATACACTTAGGTATAAGAAGCCTCTCTCCCAGGGGTAGCCCCCGCAGCTGAGAAATAATATCTCCACCGGTAACGAGCCCTGCCACTGTAACAGTGCTACCATAAAAATTGTTTGTTATTGGATAAGTGTGGATTTTAACGCCAAACTTTTTTTCTGTTTTGCTCGACAGCTCTTTTATAAAACTATAGGCAATTTGCCCTGTTGCTACAGACATCTCTTTTATTGTCGGCTTGGTGCTTATTGTCGTAAAATTATTTTCAAAGCTATTTTCAAATTCCTGTATAAAATTACGCAATAGACCAACTCCGTTTTGTATTTGGCTATAATCCTCGTAATGCTCATTTGGTGGTATGGGTCTATCTGCCAAAATATAAAACTCATCTGCCAAAAACACAAACCTTGTTCCCAATTCTTTCTTTAGTTTTTTTTGCAATATAGTTACTCGGTCAATCACTTGATTTGCATCTTCTTTTGTTAGGGGTGTAAGGGAAGGTAAATTTTCTCTGTGTTTTGTAATCCCAACGGGAACCACGCCTACTCCTTGGCCAAAAGGGAAAAAGCCTGCCAAATCCCCTATGGTTTTGTCTAAATGCTCCTCATCGTTAATGCCTTTACATAGCACTACTTGAAAGTTTGTAACAATCCCCGCAGATGTTATTTTTTTTATTTGTTCCATTATAAGACTAGCCCTTGGGTTTTTGAGCATAAACACTCTTAGCTTAGGGTCAGTTGTGTGAACAGAAATGTTTATGGGGGATAGGCGATAAAATATAATTCGTTCCAATTCCTGATCGCTCATGTTTGTAAGGGTCACAAAGTTTCCTTGCAAAAAGCTAAGGCGGGAATCGTCGTCTTTAAAATATATTGTAGGACGCATACCTACCGGATTTTGGTCAATAAAACAAAAGAGGCATTTGTTTTTGCAACTTTTTTCACACTGTATTAGTGGATTTTTAAAGTTAATACCCAAATCCTCATCTTCTTCTTTTTCTATTTCCAGTATCCACTCTTGCCCCGTAGCTTTCTTAATTACCATTTCCAAATTTTCGTTTTTCGTTAAATAACGGTAATCAAAAATGTCAACAACTTCTTTGTTGTTTATGGATACAATTATATCCCCTTTTACAAGCCCCATCTCTGACGCTATACTATTTTTTTCTATTTTTGTGATTGTGTTCATTTTTTTAATATTTTGATCTCTATCTCTATCTCTATCTTAAGGTATGTTCCTGCAACGAAAAAATGAAAAGCACTATAATGCCAATAATGCCGCCATGCTCCCTCGCTGTTTGCCACTGCGTCGATGAGAGTGAAAGCTGTGGTTGCACTTTGTGCAGGTATTGGGGCTGCTTATTTCTATATGTTTCGGCTCAATCCCCGCCTTTATCATTAGCTTGGCATTTGCAGCGGGCAGGTCTATTTTGTATTTCTCGCCACATTCGATAACATGCTCATCGTCAAACAACTCCTTGACATCTGCGTCTACTTCAAAACAACACTGCCTAATACCAGGACCAATACCCGCCCATATATTGGCGGGGGTTGCACCATATTCTCGTACCATTGCTGCAATTGTTTGTCCGGCAATATTGTTTGTGATGCCTCGCCAACCTGCATGGGCAAGCCCGATAGACCGGGTTACACTATCATAAAAATAGAGAGGCAAGCAGTCTGCATGTAATGTAACAAGGGTAACACCAAGTACGTTTGTAACCATGGCATCAACTGCACCAAAAGTATCCGGAAACCGCACCACATTCCCCCTGTTTTCGTAATCTATTTTTACAACGTTGTTTGTATGCCGTTGCATAGTTGCGGTTAGGCTGTCAAAATCCACACCTAACTCGTTGCATAATATGTGATAGTTTTGTGTTACGTTTTCCCGTGGTTCTTTTGTAGTGTCTAAATTCATTTGTGCGGCAATACCCGTGCTAACGCCACCGTGTTTTGTTGTAAACAGATGGGGGATATTCAAATTTTCAAATTTATAATAAATCACATGTGTTCCTCAAAAAAACTTTTACATCAAAATAAAAGATAGCATTAAAGAAAGACACGGAAAAGACAGGAATCAAAAAGCATTGATTATGTGCTCAACTTTTCCCCCCAATATTTCTATTATATCAAACCTGGGTTGCTCCGCAGCAATATCGTGGGTGCTGTATTCTTTAGTTTTTTTAGATTCCATAGATTCCATATAATAAGCAGCAACGGTTCGAATCTTTTTTATTTTGCGTTCGTCAACAGCTTCTCTGGGGTAACCGAAATTATTGTTAAGTCTAAATTTTACCTCAACAAACACAATATATTCTTTGTCTTTTGCAATTATATCTATCTCGCCGTATCTAGTATAAAAGTTATCAACAATAATGGTGTAGCCTTTCTTTTGCAAATAATCCACAGCTATTTTCTCGCCGCGTTTACCCTTCTCTCTGTTTTGGTTTTTCAAGTGTTAGCTCCTATATAGCACTTTCCTTAACGGTTGTCCCAACTTTAAAAATCGCAAAGTGCTGAATTAAGGAAGCAATTCCGCACTAAGCGGAATTGCTATATAATACCCATTTCAGGGATTCGTATATAAGTCTTACCGTTTCCGGGTGTTCAAAGCCTTCTTTTCTGTGGGTTGGCACTATACATATTACTTTTCCGTCGCCGTAACTGTGATACCATCCACCATAATTACCCCCATGCTCAGATTTGGAGTGCATAAAAACAGTGGTACTTTCTTCCTCAACTTCAAGAAAATAGTGTTCGTCAACTACCTCATAGTCGAATGGAGCAGTGTTTTTAAATGGCATGGTTTCGTTAGATGTAAACCTAACCGGGCAGTGGTCTTGCGGGTGGCTCAAAAAATAGCCTTTTAACATTTGTGTGTATTTTGTGCCGGGATCATAGGATGCAAGAGCGGCATGTATAGCCAAAAATCTGCCCCCATTTTTCACATAGGAAGTTATTTTTTCATCAAGTGCAGGTGTCAACCAAGTGTCTACTACTTCATCTTGAGGGTTTATTCGGTTTTCTCTACCCATTATTATTGCGGAAGGATTTCGGGATAGTGCATCTTCCATTTTATCTACCGTTGTGTCTATTAGCTGTATATCGGATATTTGGGACGCTGCCGCTTTTACCGCCGGGTAAATAAAGCTATGGTTATGGTAAAAATCTCCGAAAAAAGAGTACACTGTTTTCATTAAAAAAACCTCCTTATAAAAAGATAAAAAGACGCTTGTTACATACTAGTCATTTTCCAATGTTTCAAAAATTATTTTCAAATCTTTTGTTGCGTCAAAATATGCGTAACGACCCCCTTCGTATTCGCCTTTTTGTGCCAGTGGAATACCGAGGCCTGCCAGTTTTTCTATATGGGCTTTTGTATCTTTTATACCGAATGCAATGTGGTGTATACCTTCTCCTTTTGTGTCTAAAAACTCGCGCCAGGTAGAGGGCTGATCGTCCGGTTGTATAAGTTCTAGGCTTATATTGTCGCCCACTTTAAAAAATGCCAGTTTTGCTCTGGCAGGGCAGGGTTGACCGTTAAATGTGGCTTGGCTTTCGCTCAACTCTCCGGTTTCAACTATAGGTGGTATTGGTAATCCCAAAAACTCAGAATACTTTTTTGCTGTAGTTTCTATGTCTTTTACTATAATTCCAATTTGTGTAACTTCAGATGTGTTAAGGTATCCTTTTGCCATAATGTTATCTCCCTTAAAAAGTAAAGTTATCGGGATCCGGTCCCGTTCTCATGTCTTTGTTCAGAGCAGTTATTGCGCTCATTTCTTCTTGCGTTAATTCAAAGTCAAAAATTTCTAAATTGGACTTCATCCGCCCGCTGTTAGCAGATTTAGGGATTGTTACAATATCCTGCTGTATATCCCAACGCAGGATTATTTGGGCAGGAGTTTTGTTGTGATTTTTCGCTACTTCCAATATAGTGGTATCTTCTACTAAATTTGCTTTGCCTGCCCCCAACGGACTCCAAGCCTGCGGCACTATATTGTGCTGCTTGCAATATGCAATTAAAGGCTCTTGAGTTAGATAAGGGTGTAGTTCTATTTGGTTCAAAACCGGAGTAACCTTTGCAACTTTTAGCAATTCTTCAAAATGGTAAATTTGAAAATTACTTACTCCTATAGATCTCGCTTTGCCCTTTGCGTAAATTTCCTCGAATTCAAGCCAAGTTTGTACAAACTTTTCTTTTACGGGCCAATGGATAAGATACAAATCCACATAGTCTAAGCCCAAGTTAATAAGGCTTTGCTCAAATTCTTGCTGTACATTGTTTTCTCTTTGGACACCGTTCGTTACTTTTGTTGTTACAAAAATTTGGTCTCTTGGCAGGCCGCTGTTTTTTATTGCCTTACCCACCTCCGCTTCATTACCGTAGCCATGGGCAGTGTCTATGCTGCGATAACCTAGAGCAAGAGCTTGTTCTATCTCCTTTTCCCCAAGACCATATGTGCCATAACCTATTAGCGGAGTATCAATACCATTGTTCAGATTAATCGTCATTTTTTTCTCCTATATATGGCAATTCTGCTTAGCACAGTCCTTGTTCAAAATTTTACTAAGCAGAATTGCCATAGTTGTTTAACTTTTTGAATGGCGTTTGCTATAATGCACTGTATTACACTTATATAATAACTCTTTTCATTGAATATTTCAAGTCATATGTAAAGTTAAAACATATGGTTGGACCATAGTCGGTGGTATGTTACCAATAACTCGCAGTCTTCACGTGTCTTGACAGAAATAGAAAAAATGTTATATAATCGCTCTTGTTGGAGTTAAAATTTGTTTAAAATTTAATGCATGAAATGTGATGTGTGTATTATTTATGGCACTTTAACCAAATATACTTTGAATTATCAAACATTTTTAAAAAATAGGTGAATTTCGCGGGAAAGATGAAGGGGGTGAGATCTTGGAGATTCATTTAATACGTCAAGGCAAAACTACAACAAATGAACATCCGTTTTGTTGTGATCAATTAGATTTGCCACTGTCCAACAAAGGAATTCTTGAGCTTTTGGCTTTTAAAAAACAAGGAATATATCCCGAAAGTATTAATTCATTTTTCACTAACGGTCTTTTGCGTTCAGAGCAGACCCTTAGCTTGCTGTATGGATCTGTTCATGTTAAAGTCATATCACAACTCAGCGAATATTGCTTTGATAGCTTTGAGATACTTGCGTCTATTGCACAACGGGACAAATCCGTTTTGGCGGTGTGTCATGGTGCGGTCATTTCAAACATTATGGAACATCTATTCCCTCGCAGACAGCGGTTTTACGAATGGCAGCCCGCTCCGGGACGCGGATACACGATTTTTCACTCATGTGAAGGGGTTTTAGTTTATAAAAAAATATAGGGAAGCATAATTTTTAGGGAGATTCACCACATTTCACAAATATTTATTTAGCATAATGCACAGATAGTTTAATATGGGATTCAAGATTTTCACAAACGTATGCACAAATGCACAAAACCCCTTCCGATTATCTCCATGTAATTAGTGTATTTGCCCTGGGATTTCAAAAAAAAAAAAAAAAAAAAAAAAAAAAAAAAAAAAAAAAAAAAAAAAAAAAAAAAA
>WRKF01000102.1 GCA_009778165.1 Defluviitaleaceae bacterium | reverse complement strand
TATATTGGAAAAATCCGTGGTTCTGTGGTATACTTGTAGGGAAGAGAGGTGGTCAAACTGGAATCCGATAATGAAAAAAAGATAACGGCAGATGTGGGGGATGACTCCCCACCAGCCAACAGAGAAATCAAGGACGGCGTGTTCAAGCTCCTCTTTGAGATACCCGAAAATGCAGCGGAGTTGTATTCTGCCCTCAAAGAAATAGAGTGTAACCCTGATGAAATTCAGATAATCACCATCACAACCACTATCTCTGGTAAGCTAAAAAATGACTTGGCCTTTGTATACAGAGGTATAGCGATGGTCTTAGGGGAACATATGTCCAGTCCCTACGACAACATGCCCGTTAGGTTCTTGATGTATCTAGGCCAGCTGTATGAAAAGTGGATTAAAATGAAGGGCGAGGAGAAGTTTCTGTATGGCAGTAAGCTATATAAAATTCCTACACCTGAGTTTGTGGTCTTTTATAACGGAACAACGGCAAGACCAGAGAAAGAAACCCTTAGCCTATCATCAGCCTTTGAAACCATAGCGGATAAAGGTTTAGGCGCTTTAGAGCTTGAAGTCCCTGTATATAATATCAATAAGGGCATGAATGAGGAGCTATTCAAAAAAAGCCCAAAGTTAAGGCAGTATGCGGAGTTCATTGCGAAGATAAGAGAATTTAACAATCTTTACGATGATTACACTCAAGCCGTAAGAGAGGCTACCAACTACTGTATAGCAAATGATATTCTGTCTGATTTTTTAAGAGAACAAGGAGGTAAAATAGTGAGTATTTTATCTATGGAGTATGATATAGATATTGCGAAGCGTGTTTATGGTGATGAACGAGTAGAGGAGAAGGCTCTTGAAATAGCCTTCAAACTTCTCAAGCGCAATAGACCGATAGAAGAAATAATGGAAGATACTGGATTGACTCGTGAAGAAGTGGAGAGACTACGTACCACCGCTATCTGATATCTTGTAGCGTATTAAATATGTAGACAGCAATAGCCGCCAATCATTCTAGCGGCTATTGCTGTTTGTAGGCTGGCTTCCTTTAACGTAAGGAATGTTAGTTTCGTTGGCAACAGTTATTGTATCGCTTTTCTTAACGGTTGTCCCAACTTTTAAAATCACAAAGTGCTGAATTAAGGAAAGGAAATTAACTTTTGTGATTTTAAAAGGGACAGCGAAAAGTTAATTTGCTTGATATATAAACTATCTTGTTAGATCAAAGGTATCTTGTGCGATAACTAATTCCTCGTTGGTTGGCACAACATAAAGAGCGGGGTGGGAGTTATCGTAAGATATCATCGCTTCCTTACCCCTAACATTATTTTTGGCCGGGTCCAAATATGCACCTATAGCGCAAAGATATTGAGAAATCTTGGCTCTGGCAAAAGGACTGTTTTCTCCCAGCCCGGCTGTAAAGGCTATAACATCTACGCCTTTAAGTGCTACGGCATACTGTCCGATATATTTTGCAACACGATAAAAGAAAATTTCCAGAGCAATTTTAGCTCTCTCATTACCCTTTTCTGCCGCTTCTTCCAAGTCGCGGAAGTCGTGGCTAAGACCGGAAACTCCAAGAACACCGGATTTTTTGTTAAGGATATTTTCCATTTCTTGAGGGGTAATCCCTTCTTTTTTTCCTATAAATGCCAGTATGGCGGGGTCCAAATCTCCGGAGCGAGTACCCATAACAAGCCCCTCTAGCGGAGTAAGCCCCATAGATGTGTCTAAAGATTTTCCGCCATCTGTGGCACAAACGCTAGCCCCGTTACCCAAATGGGCTGTAATAATTCTTAGTTCTTCTATTGGCTCGTCAACAAGCTCAGCAACTCGCTTGATAACATATTTGTGGCTTGTGCCATGGAATCCGTATCTGCGTATTTTATACTTTTTGTAGTATTCATAAGGGATGGCGTACAGATAGGCGTGTTCGGGCATTGTTTGATGGAAAGCTGTATCAAAAACAGCCACCTGATCAACAGAAGGCAACAATGCACTGCAAGCATCTATACCCATAAGGTTTGGTGGGTTATGAAGAGGGGCAAGATCGCAACACTCTTGAATAGCACTGTACACCTGATCGTCTATTATCACAGACCGAGTAAACTTTTCACCACCGTGTACAACTCTGTGTCCAACGGCACCAACTTCTTTTATATCACTTATAACGCCGTGGTCGCTGTTTAGCAGGGCATCTATAACGTGACCAATTGCCGCTTTGTGATCGCTCATTGGCACTTCATTTTTAAATTCGACCTTGCCTTGGTGTTTTATAATACTTCCTTCTGCACCAATACGCTCACACAACCCTTTTGCCAAAACATTTTCATTTTCCATATCTATAAACTGGTACTTTAAAGATGAGCTACCGCAGTTTAAAACTAAAATTTTCATTATAACATTTCTCCTCTGTCTTTTTATGTAATCTTGACCTATACTTGATCTATACTTGTTGCCCTGCTTGCACAGCGGTAATGGCTACAACGCCTATGATGTCTTCTGCACTACAGCCGCGAGAAAGATCGTTAAGTGGCGCTCCAAGACCTTGTGCTATCGGGCCGTACGCCTCTGCCTTTGCAAAGCGTTGCGTTAGTTTGTAGCCAATGTTGCCCGCATCTATATCAGGAAAAACAAGTACATTTGCCTTACCTGCCACATCGCTGCCTTTTGCTTTAGACGCACCAACAGAAGGTACAATAGCTGCATCTAGCTGTAGCTCTCCGTCTATTTTAATGTCCGGATATTGTTCTTTTGCTATTCTTGTGGCTTCACGCACTTTATCCACGTCCGGATGGGCGGCGCTTCCTCTGGTAGAATGGGAAAGCATAGCCACAATCGGCTCATCTCCCAGCAGAGATCTGTAGCTTTTTGCAGAGCTACCCGCAATAGATGCCAACTCTTCTGCCGAGGGGCTTTGCACCAATGCACAGTCAGAAAAAACAAAACCCTGCTCGTATCCGGGTACAATCATAACAAAAAAAGTAGAAACAAGTTTAGTTCCCGGAGCAGTTTTTAGCACCTGTAACCCCGCCCGCATAACATCTCCGGTAGAGTTAATGGCTCCCGCCACCATACCTTGAGCTATCCCTTTTTTTACAAGCATACAACCAAGATAAAGCGGGTTAGTTTCCAGTAGCTCTTTTGCTTGTTCCGGTGTTAGACCTTTGCTTTTGCGTATTTCCACCAAGCCCTCCACAAGGGAAGTCATGTCATATGTGGCAGGGTCAATAAATTGAACTCCGGGCAGTTTATAGCCCTCGGCATCACTTTCTTTGCCAACTAAAATGATGTTGCAGATACCTTCGGCAATTATTTCCTGTGCTGCCTTTAGCGTACGCTCGTCGTTTCCTTCCGGTAAAACAATAGTCACTTTTTTCGTTTTTGCCTGTTCTTTAATTTTTTGTAAAAAGTTCATAAGTTATCCTTTCTGGGAAATTGTTGCAGGAATTGTTATATGGCAATTCGCAAACATAGATTGTATTGTATATATACTATTATACCAACTTATAACAAAACTTGCAATATTTTAAATATCATAAATTTTTCGTTTAACACTTGACTTTATTGAAAAATTCTAAGATAATAGTATTGTTATGAAATTACTCATATTACCCATGCTTGGTTTTGGATTACTCCAACCTTTTCTCGGCTTGGGCATATAAACAAAGACATTTTTGGAGGAACAAAATGAAAACAAAAACAGAGATAATAGCACACTTTGGTAGAACAGAGCAGGACACGGGCTCTCCGGAGGTGCAAATTGCACTTCTTACAGAACGGATTAACCACCTTACCGACCATCTTCGTACACACAAAAAAGACCACCATTCTCGCCGTGGTTTGCTAAAAATGGTTGGTCAGCGTAAGGGACTGCTTAACTACCTGCGCAGAAAAGATATAACAAAATATAGGGAACTTATAGCCGAGCTTGGCCTAAGGAAATAGACTTTCTTTCAAACTACTCTAATTATAGCCGTTTAACTTAAAAATCGGCAAGCGATTTTTAAGTTAAACGCACGGTACTGAAAGTCTAATTAAAGGAGCTTTTTATGTATAAAAGTTACACAATGAACCTGGATGGGCGGCCTTTTTCGGCAGAAATCGGCAAACTTGCCGAGTTTGCAAACGGTGCTGTATTCATAAGATACGGCGACACCACTGTCCTTGTAGCAGCAACAGCGTCAGAAAAACCAAGGGATGGTATAGATTTTTTCCCTCTTTCTGTAGATTATGAAGAACGTGTTTATGCTGTAGGTAAAATACCCGGGGGTTTCATAAAACGAGAAGGTCGTCCAACGGAAAAGGCTGTTTTGGCATCCCGTCTTATAGATAGACCCATTCGCCCGCTTTTTCCGGAGGACTACCGCAACGACGTTTCTGTAGTGGCTACCGTTATGAGTGTAGACCAAAATCACAGCCCGGAAATTGCGGCGATGATAGGTTCTTCCATTGCACTCTCCATTTCCGACATACCTTTTGGCGGACCCACCGGTTCTACAAATGTTGGGTTGATAGACGACATGTTAGTAATTAATCCCGACGCTGCTCAAAGGGTAAAAAGCAAGCTGACTGTTACCGTATCATCCACAAAGCACAAAGTAATGATGATAGAAGCAGGGGCGGATCAAGTTCCTGAGGACATAATGCACAAAGCAATTATGCTCGCTCACGAAACAAATGTAAAAATAGTAGAATTTATAGAAAATATTGTTGCGGAAATTGGTAAAGAAAAACATTCTTATGAAAAACATACCGTACCCGAGGATTTTTATGCACTGCTAAAAGCCACCGTTGGGGAAGATGCCATGCAAAACGCAGTTTTTAAAGAAGACAAGCAGGAGCGGCAGCAGGCTATGAAAAAACTTTCCGAGGAAGCAACAGAAAAAATGCAATCTAAAATAGAAGACGGCACATTATCTGTAATATCCGAAGAATTTTCCGATCTCTTTTCCCAAAGTTTTTATAATTTCGAAAAAGAAGTTGTACGAAAAGCAATATTAAAAGACCACAAACGCCCGGATGGGCGTAGTCTTGATCAAATGCGTAAGCTAACAGCCGAGGTAGATACAATACCCAGAGTACACGGTTCTGCCCTGTTTAGTCGAGGGCAAACCCAGGTGCTGACCGTTACAACTCTGGCATCTATGGGAGAGGTGCAGGTGTTGGACGGATTGGACCTTAGCGAAGAGTCTAAACGGTATATGCACCACTACAATTTCCCGAGTTATTCCGTTGGAGAAACAAGACCGTCTCGCGGACCCGGCAGACGAGAGATTGGCCACGGTGCCCTTGCCGAAAAGGCACTAATACCCGTACTACCTACAGAAGAAGAGTTTCCTTACGCAATACGTGCCGTTAGTGAAGTCTTGGCATCTAATGGCTCCACTAGCCAAGGCAGTGTTTGTGCCAGCACCCTTAGCCTTATGGCTGCCGGAGTGCCTATAAAAGCTCCCGTGGCAGGCATTTCCGTTGGGCTCGTTACCGACTATGACAGCGACGATTTTGTTCTGCTTACCGATATTCAAGGGATAGAAGATTTTTTTGGCGACATGGATTTTAAAGTTGCCGGAACAGAAAAGGGAATAACGGCTATACAGTTGGATATGAAAGTGGCAGGTATTAGCGAGGAAATTATCGGCAGGTCTTTGGAAGAAACAAAAAATGCTCGTCTGCATATCCTGAAAGAGGTAATGCTAAAAGCGATAGACAAACCAAGACCAAATATTAGCGAGTTTGCTCCAAAAATTGCCATGCTAACAATAGATATAGAAAAAATGCCGGAGGTTATCGGTTCCAGAGGCAAGGTTATTAAACGCATAATAGAAGAAAGTGGTGTAGATAAAATAGACACGGAAGACGACGGTCGTATTTTTATCGCTCACACAAATATGGACAACGTAAACCGTGCTGTAGAAATTATAAAGGCTATAGTTATGGTGCCGGAACCGGGAGAAGTTTTTACGGGCAAAGTTACTCGTATACTAAATTTTGGGGCATTTGTAGAAATAGCACCGGAAAAAGAAGGGTTGGTACATATTTCCCAGTTAGACAAAAGGCGAGTAGCGAAAGTGGAGGATGTAGTAAACATAGGAGACATAATACAAGTGAAAGTGCTGGAAATAGACGACCAAGGCAGACTCAACCTATCAAGAAAGGCTTTGTTATAATGGAAATTATAAAATTAAAAAACGGTGTGCGGGTAGTAATGGAACATATGCCCACTTTGCGTTCCGTGTGCTTGGGTATATGGATAAAAACCGGATCACGATACGAAACCAGGAGTATAAACGGCGTGTCCCATTTTACAGAGCATATGCTTTTTAAGGGTACAAAAAAGCGTAGTGCAAAAGATATAGCAGACGAAATGGATGCAATAGGTGCTCAAATGAACGCATACACAACCAAAGAATACACATGCTATTATGCCAGAACACTGGACGAACATTTTGAAAAAAGTATAGATGTGCTTTCAGACATGTTTTTTAATTCTGTTTTTGATCCGGAAGAGATAGAAAAAGAAAAAAATGTTATACTGGAAGAGATAAACATGTATGAAGACACCCCGGATGAGGTGGCAAACGATATTATGCAGCATAATGTGTGGGTAGGGTATCCTCTGAGCTACTCCGTTTTGGGTATCAAAAAAAGCGTAAATTCCTTTAGTTCCCAAACTTTTATTGATTATTTAAAGAAAAGATATACACCAAAAAATATTGTGATTGCTGTAGCCGGCAGCTTTAACAAAGATAATACGTTGGAGCTTGTAAAACAATATTTTGAAGGCCACCAATCAAAAGAGGATGCTAGCTCCCCCGGGGCTACCACATATACAAAATCTATAGCAACGAAAGAAAAAGATATAGAGCAACTTAACATTCAACTTGGGTTCCCCGGGATAAGCATAAATGATGAAAGCATTTACGCCATGGGGGCATTAAACACCTTTTTTGGCGGCGGAATGTCATCTGTACTATACCAAAGTATACGAGAAAAACGTGGTCTTGCCTATTCGGTATATTCTTATAACTCTGCGTACGAAGATGTGGGGCTTTTTACAATTCATGCAAGCCTTGTAAAAGATAATGCCAAAGAGGTGTTAGCTACTGTTTTTGAAGAAATCGAAAAAATGAAAAAAAACAAAATAACATCGGAACAACTATCCAAAACAAAGGATCAGCTAAAAAGTTATTATATCCTCAGTTTGGAAAGCAGCAGCTCTCGTATGAGTAATATTGGTCGCTCCCTTATTATGCTGAATCGGGTGCTAACCCCTGACCAAATAATACAAAGAATAGACGATATAACTATAGACGACTTTTATCGAGTATTCGAGCAAGTGCTTGATCCGAAAAAAGCGAGCCTAAGTGTAGTGGGACCAATTCAAAACATGGATTTTGAGGAGATGCTTTGATATAACACTTTTATAACGCTTTTTATTGCTTTTATGGCAGTTACGTATTTAATTGTTCTTGTGAATTTTTTGGAACTGCTGAATCGCTGAAATCAAGGAAGCAATTACGCTTAGTAATATTTAAAAGGGCTGTACTAAGCGGAATTGCTATATATAGCAATATAGTATCTTTAAGGTTTATTATGAAAAACAGTTTTGCAAGATTTGCCCCTATCGACCTATCTAACCTTAGCAGCTATAGTGACAGAATATCAATTAGTCAGGTAATAGTCTTTTTTGGTCGAATGGGGATTACTTTTACAAAAACCACAATACAAAACTATGTAAGGGTGGGTGTTTTACCACCGCTAACAGAAAAACGCTTTTATGGAAAAAAACATATAGTGTTTTTAACTCTTATCTCATTTTTGAGAGAAATATATTCTTTAGATGAGATAAAAGCCATTTTTGCCCTTTTGGGCGATGTAGACGATCGGCTGACACTTGAAATATACAATACATATGTGTCGCTGTACCAAAAAGTGCAAGAAGAGTTTAAACTTACAATTAACTATATAGAGGAAAGCACAGAGCAATCTCACAAAAACTTCCCTACTTTGCAAAGTTTTGTTTTTGCTCTGCTTATTTCTACTATTGGGACGGCTGCAAAAGCCTCTGTTTTGGAGATATGCAATGAACAATGAGTGCTTTAAAAATTTTTTATCAGGACTAGACAACTTCGAGTTAGACGTATTTATATACAATCCAACAGACAAAAAAATACTGTATGCTAACAAGAGTTTTACAAGCAACAACAAACTTAATATTGGTGACGACATAACAGAAATTGTGGCAAAAAAGCATGTTTACGTGGAAAGCCAAAATAAATGGTTTAACATAAACAGCGGCGATATAACTTGGCATGGAGATGGTGAACCAATGCCTGCTGTTTTTTGCCTTAGTTTGGATATTGTTCAAAACCAAAGAGCCACAGAGATGCAATGGGAAAGTGTTCTGCTCCAAATGCCCGGCAGGGATAGCCTTAGACTAATGATAGACAAATTGCTAAAAGAAGAAATTACAGACTATTGTCTGGTTCTCTTAAACCTAAATTTCTTTAATAAAATAAACGTTTCTTATGGTTATGAATATGGGAACACAATTTTGTTGGAAATTCACGAGTTTTTAAACAAATTTTCTGCCATGGGTAGTTTTTTTGTTATGGATGGCAACCAATTTGCAATAATTATCCCCGAAGTACACATGGATGATTTTTTGTGGCAGGTAACGGAACGTTTTCGAGATTCTTGGGTTGTTTTAGAAGGTATAGAGCAGTTTATAAATGTAACTATGGGTATTATAAAGCTAGATAACCCAAAAGAAACTGCAAATTCTTATATACAGAAAGCTGCGTCAACGTCTAAAGAGGCCAACTTTATAGAAAGCAATGCCGCATATTATGAAGAAAAAAACACAGAATACATAAGAAATGAGCAATTGGAATACCATTTGCGTCGTGCAATCCGTTACGATATGGAGAGTTTTTTGGTTTTCTATCAACCCCAGGTAGATGGTAAAACAGGGAAAATCACCAGTTTTGAGGCCCTATCCCGTTGGGTGGACAAAGAAATAGGATTTGTTTCTCCTGGGGATTTTATAGAACTTGCAGAATATTTAAATCTGATTAATATTATAGATCTGAATGTGCTGCGTATTGCTACAAGGTTTGCAAAAAAGTTGCATGACAGAGGTTATTTCATAAAAATAAGTGTTAATATTAGCGCTAAACAGCTTCACGGCAAAGATTTAGTGGAAAATATACGAAAAATTGTGGAAGAGGCCTATCTGGAATATTCTTATGTGAATATAGAGATAACAGAAACAAGTGTTATGGCAGATATAGACGAAGGTGTACGGCAAATAAACGCACTAAGGGCTTTAGGTTTCGGGATACATTTGGACGATTTTGGCGTGGGACACTCTTCTTTAAATTCGCTGAAAGATATACCTGTTACAGAAGTAAAGATTGACCGCAAGTTTATAGGCGAAATGTTATATATAAAATATTCCTACACATTTATTAAATCTATTATAAACCTGTGCCATAGCACCGGGCTTGAGGTGTGCTGTGAAGGTGTTGAAACACGAGAGGAGTTTTTGGAGCTTCGCAAGCTAAACTGTGATTTGATGCAGGGTTATTATTTTTCATCACCTTTGCACCAAGACATGGTTATGGACATAATAGACAAAGATTTTTTGACATCCGATGAAACTTAACATATACGGTAAAAAGTCTGTGTAACCGCTATGATGGGTACACAGACTTTTTGGTTTATGGGTCGGAGTTATCTTATATCCATTTAGCTATTTAACTCACAAATATTCACAACCACCTCTGCGGCTTTTACCATATACTGTATCGGTATATATTCATACGGTCCGTGAAAGTTATATCCCCCACAAAAAATATTAGGGCAAGGAAGTCCCATGCGAGTAAGCACACTACCGTCGGTTCCGCCCCGCATTATTTCTTCCGTTACTTTTATCCCTGCTTTTTCCATAGCACTTTTTGCTAAATCAAGAATTTTTGGGTTTTTGTCCAACTCATCTTTAAAATTAAAGTATTGATCATGAATTTCTATTTCCAACCTACCGTCATGCTTTTTGTTGAGTTCATCAACTATATTTTGGGCAACTTTTTTGCGGTTCTCAAACTTTTCTTTGCTGTGATCACGAATGATGTAGTGCATAGTAGTTTTTTCTATCTCCCCTTTTATTTTAGAAAGCATAAAAAAACCTTCGTAACCATCGGTTTTTTCCGGCACTTCATCTTTTGGGAAAGCGTTTATAACGTCTGCAACAATAAGATTTGCATTTACAAGAATATCCTTTGCGGTGCCCGGGTGTACACTTTTGCCCTTTATCTGTATTTTTGCATGGGCGGCATTAAAGCAATCTGTCACAATGTTGCCGTAGCCGGCACTATCCAACGTGTAGGCAAAATCTGCCCCAAAACTAGCCACATCAAAGTTTTTAGCTCCGGTTCCTATTTCTTCATCTATTGTGAAAGCCACTTTTATATCTCCATGCTTTATTTGAGGGTTTTTCAATAAAAACTCCATAGCAGCCAAAATCTCCACAATTCCTGATTTATTGTCTGCCCCAAGCAAAGTAGTACCATCTGTTACGATAAGGTCAAGGCCTATATTGTCGTTTAGGCTGGGAAATTCGGTGGGTGAAAGTGTAAGCCCCGCACCAAGGGCAATATCTCCCCCTTTATAGTTTTCTACTATTTTGGGATTCACATTTTTGCCGCAAAAAGCGTCAGATGTATCCATATGAGCTATAAATCCAATTGTAGGTACAGTTTTATCCGTGTTTGACGGCAAAGTGGCAGTCACAAAACCGTAACGATCCTTTTTTACATCACTAAGCCCCAAAGCCTTGCAATCTTCTGCTAAAATATCTCCGAGTGCAAGCTGCCCGGGGCTGGATGGGCAAGTGGTGGAGCCGGGATTTGCTGTAGTTTCTACTTTTATATATTTTATAAAACTGTCCACCAGGTATTTTTTGTTAATGTTCACAGTAAACCTCCTATTTTCACAATGAATGGTCTCTAATATATGAAGTCTCCTTTCTCTACATCCATATCCAAAAACATGTAGCAAATGTACTTTGAAACCATGGATGCGGAGGGAAGCTCGTCGCCAAGGGGTGTAAGGGCGTTGTGACTGACAGCATTCACGGATTGAAAAGATATTTGCTATACCGCTTTTTGTAGCAACTGCTCGCATTCTTCTTTTAGAATACTTTTTCCTTCTCCTTTGTTTTTTGCAAACAAACAGGACTACACAAAATACAATCTTTTTTGATTTTATAGATTTGTAGCTTATTCCATGATAACGTTAGCTATATCTTGCGGAAAAACAGAAATATGGTCATAATCATCTATTCCTATCTCTACATCAACAAGGCAAATATCTGGATTTTTAAAAACTTCCATAACGACACCTTTGCGACCGTCTTTTAGAAGTATACTATCATATTCTTTTATCAACATATTTATCTCCTATCTTTTGGGAAAGCTGTTGTTAACCTCATTTCGCCATTTGTTTTATCATCAATCCAAGCTGTTAAGACTGTGGCAGTTTTTCCGTTTGGACCGGTTAAATCCATAAAAACATTGTAACGCATACCATGTCCATCATCTCCAATTACATCAGCAGGAAAATTAGGTAGATTTGTGTAAATATTATTTATAAGTTCATCTGCATTATTTAGATTATAACCCAAAGCACTTTGAAACATACGTGCCTTGTTATTAGGTTTTTCATGGTCTAAAGCATACTCTGTAAACTTTTCTCTTGGTATAACCGCTTTTTCATATCGTGGTAATGTGTTCATAGAAATTTCCTCTGTTTCTATTATACCATGATTACCCCCATCTTGTGAAGAGTTTACAAAAATTTTAAACGGCAAAAGTGTGAAAGTCTTTATCATGATAAGAACTGCAGGACAGCCGCGTCATCTCGGCTTACTTAGAGATGATTTTTAGTTGTAATTATCATATTGTACAAAAAAATGGATAATAATCGAATTTTTTAGGTGCTTTTGCCTATTGTTTTTTTTTTTTTTTTTTTTTTTTTTTTTTTTTTT